>JAFKFE010000292.1:0-1010 GCA_017308345.1 Alphaproteobacteria bacterium
TCAGCAGCCGGTCGAGCGTCGCCTTGACGTCGTTGGCGTCGAAGGCGGTGCCGTCGTGGAAGGTGACGCCGTCGCGCAGCTTGAAGGTCCAGACCTTGCCGTCCTGCTTCCATTCCGTTGCCAGCGCCGGCAGCAATTTGGACGGATCGGAAAGGTCGAAGTCGACCAGCCGATCGTAGATGTTGCGGGTGACCGTGAACTCCCAGTTCACGTTGGCCTTGGCCGGGTCGATCGTGCTCGGCTCGCCGGCATCGGCGTAGACGAAGGTGGATGCGTCGTCGGCGAAGGCCGAGTAGGAGACGCCGCCCATCAAAAGGCCGAGCGCCAGTCCCAAAATCCCATTGCGAAGCTTCATTGTTCTCCCCTTTTTTTGATCTCTGGAAATAGAATATATCATATATGATGAAGGTCGCAAGCGCTCATGAGGACGTTTCCGCATTGCTTGGCGAGCAGTGAAAACGGGGTCGGACGCGCGTAAGGACGCGGCGAAAAAGGGTGAGCCTCCAGGCCCACCCGGGGTCTCTCATCCTGAAGCAGGTTTCCGGATTCTTGGGGGCTTTGAGAGGGTCAGCCTAGCGTCGCGACCGCTGTGAAGGCTCGCCTTCGGTGTCTTCCTTGCTCTCCATCGCGGCGAGGTGCTCGACGAATTTGCGGCCGCCTTCGATCAGGTCCTGTTCGAAAGCGCGCCGCAGCGCCGCCTCGTCCTTGGCGCGCAAGGCGGCGATCACGTTGACGTGCTGGTGCTGGCCTTCATAGGTCGGGTGGCCATGCGGGTAGAGCAGGCTGAGCAAGGGGCCGGCCTGGATCCACAATCTCTCGATCATCTCGATCAGATGCGGCATTTCCGATTTGCGATGGACCGCGAAATGGAAGTCGTAATTGTATTGGAGCGCGGCCGCGTAGTCCTTCGTGCGTTCCGCCTCGATCAGCTTGTGGTGGATTTCCTCGAGCGTCTTCAGGAACGGTTCGTCGATATGCGGCATCGCCTTTGAAGCGGCGTAGGGCTCCAG
>JAFKFE010000292.1:1030-3287 GCA_017308345.1 Alphaproteobacteria bacterium
CGGATGTAGTAGCCCGGCTTCATTTCCAGCGCGCCGTCCTTGACGAGCTGAAAGATGGCTTCGCGCACCGGCGTCTCGCTGGTGCCGAGCTGCTGGGCGAGGTCGCGGATCTTCAGCCGGTCGCCGGGATGGAGCCGCGCCGACATCAGCTCCTGGCGAAGACGCAGGTAGATCTGCGAAGACAGGCTCGTCGCCTGGATCTCAGGCAGGTTCTGCATTCGTCAGCGGACTCGCTTCTCGCATCGGGCCAATGGTTCTCAAGATCACACGCCGCCGGGGCTGTCCATATCGCCGGCCCGCGGCCATTCGAAAAATCCGGTTCATAAGGACGCTGTCTCCACTAGATCAGGATGACGTTTCGTTGAATTGCCATCCCGATCCAACTCTTTGTTGGAGCATGATCTTATCCGAAAACCGGTTTCCACTTTTCGGGATCATGCTCTAGCCGGGCAACAAACCCGTTCCGTAATTGCCGTATCGCTTTCCGACCCGCTCCATTTCTTCCTCGGGAAGCAGGGCTGGCTCGCCAGCCTGCAACGCCATCAGATACTGACGCGCCAGCGTCTCCAGTTTCACCGTGGTCTGGAAGGCGGCTTCCAGCGTCTTGCCAATCGCGATCATGCCGTGATTGGCGAGCAGGCAGGCGGTGCGGTCCTTGAGCGCCTCGACCGCCGATGAGCCGAGATCGACCGTGCCGAAGGTGGCGTAGCGGGCACAGCGCACGTCGGCGCCGCCGAAGGCCGCGACCATGTAGTGGAAAGACGGCAACGGCCTGCGCAGGCATGCCAGCGCCACGCAGGCATCGGCATGGGTATGGATCACCGCATTGGCGGCAGGGTAGGCATCGAGGATCGCGGCATGCATGTGCCATTCGCTGGATGGGATGCCTTCGCCCCTGATGGCGCCGTGAGGATCGACCTGGACGAGCCGGTCCGGCGTGAGATTGCTGCTGTTGGCTCCCGTCGGTGTGATCAGCATGCCGCCTGATACCCGCCGGCTCACATTGCCGCTGTTGCCATGATTGAAGCCCTTGTCCTGCAGACGGCTGACCGTCTCGACAATGGCGTTGGGCAGGTTGTCTTCGTTGATCATCAGGGCTCCGGATGCCGCATGGATTCGAGCGTCGGCAAAAACATGTCCGGCGGTCCGAGCTTTCCGGATTTGAGGCTGAGCGCGACGATCTCGCCTTCTTCCGTCGTCGCGCGCGCGACGCCCGGGCCCTGGTAGGCGCCGATTCTCAATCGATCTATTCCGAGCTGCTCGACCACCGAGCCGGATGTCTCGCCACCCGCGACGAGAAAGCGCCTGACGCCGCGCTTGCGCAGTTCCACGGAGAGCCGGCCAAGGATAGCCTCGGCGAAGCTTGCCGCGCCTTCGCGCCCATGTCTTGCCTGCGCGGCGCCGACCTGCTCCGGGCCGGCGGAGGTGGCGATCGCGATCGGGCCGCCCTCGAGATGCGTGCCTGCCCAGGCAAGGGCCTTCTCAACCGCCGCATCGATGCTTGCGACCGAAGCGATGTCGATGCGATGCACCGGCCTTGCCTGCTCGAACGCAGCGAGTTGCTCCAGCGTTCGTTCCGCGCAACTGCCTGCCAGCACAACGCCCGGGCTTTCCACCGCCGGCAGCGGCCGCTTCGGCGGCGCGCCGTCCAGCCAGCCGCGCTCGCGCCAGAGCGCGGGATAGTGGCGCATGACCGGCGCATTGCCGGTCATCAGCGGCCAGTCGACGGTGAGCGCCGCGATCGCGGCGAGATCTTCCGCATGGATCGCGTCCATGATGACGTGCCTGATGCCTTGCTCGACCAGTTGGTCGACATAGGCGCGCCGGGTGGAAGGCTCTGCCCGCACGAGATTGTGCGGCAACAGCCCGACGGCGAGTTTCGACTGCCGCTGCAGCACGCGCACCAGGTTGGGATCGGTCATCGGGGTCAGCGGATCGAACCGCTTCGGCGACTCCGAAACGAGCTGCGCGCCGACGAACAGATGCCCCTGGAAGACGCTGCGCGCGAGGTCGCCGGAACTCGGGCAGAAGCCGGTGTGCGTGGCCCGCGTCATGGCAAGCAGACTGTCGGCCACCGGGCCGATATTGCCGTCATCGGTGGAATCGAAGGTGGCGCAGTATTTGAAGAACAGCCGCCTCGCGCCGATGTCGAGCAGCCGCCGTGCCGCATCTTCCGATTTCCGCACGGCCTCGGCGGCGGGGACGACCCGGGTCTTCTGCGCCACGACGACGGCGGGCAGCCGACTGGCCTCTTGGG
>JAFKFE010000293.1 GCA_017308345.1 Alphaproteobacteria bacterium
GGCTCGCTGAGCTTCACCGTGATCCAGAAGCGCGCCGCCGAGAGCGATTATTCCACCGAGGAGACCAATTGCACCCTGGCGTTGACGACGCTTTCGGCCAAGCGCGACCGGCGCTCGCTGGTCATCGTCTTCACCGATTTCGTCGACCCGATCAGCGCCGAGCTGATGCTGCGCACCGTCGGCCGGCTGACCGAGCGGCATCTGGTGCTGTTCATGCTGATGAAGGATGTGGAACTCGAGACGCTGTCCGACATGGCGCCGGAAACGCCCGAGGATGTCGCCCGCTCCGTCACCGCCGGCGACCTCCTGCGGCAGCGGCAGGTGGTGATCGGCAGGCTCAGGCTGCTCGGCGCGCATGTCATCGAGGCCGACCACCAGCGGCTCGGCCCGGCGCTGGTCGAGCGCTATATCCAGCTCAAGGAGGAGAACCTCTTATGACGCTGTCCGCCGGCACCGATGCGGTTCGCCAGTCGCTGGCAAGCTTCCGCCAGGAGCGCGAGGCTGACTGGAAAGCCTTCGAGGCGCTGCTGGCGCGCGTCGAGAAGCGCGCGCCGCGCGCGCTGTCGGAAGATGAACTCCTGTCGCTGCCGCTGCTCTACCGTTCGGCGCTGTCGTCGCTTTCGGTGGCGCGCGCGACCTCGCTCGACAGCGCGCTGATCTCCTATCTCGAGGCGCTGTGCCTGCGCGGCTATTTCTATCTCTACGGCGCGCGGCGATCCTTGAGGACGCGCATCGGCGACTTCTTGCTGCACGACTGGCCGGCGGCGATCCGCGACCTGTGGCGCGAGGTATGGACATCGGTCGCCCTCACGGTGGTCGGCGCGATCGCCGGCTATTGGCTGGTCGCTTCCGACAAGCGCTGGTACGACGCCATCATCGCGCCCAGCCTGGCCGGCGGGCGCAACCCGGACTCGTCGGCAGAGGCGCTGCGCGGCGTGCGTGACGGCGCCGGCGACCATTTTCTCTCGGGCTTCGCCGCCTATCTCTTCACCCACAACACGCAGGTCTCGATCCTGGCCTTCGCGCTGGGTTTCGCCTTCGCCGTGCCAAGCGTGCTGATCATCCTGATGAATGGCTGCATGCTCGGCGCCATCTTCCAGATCTATGCCGCCAAGGGCCTGGGCTTCGAGCTCGGCGGCTGGCTTTCGATCCACGGCACGACGGAGCTGTTCGCCATCGCCATCGCGGGCGCTGCCGGCATGCGCATCGGCACCAGCATCGCCTTTCCCGGCGAGCTGACCCGCATGGCGGCCGCCGCCCGGGCCGGTCGCGTCGCGGCGACCGCCATGATCGGCGTCACGGTGATGCTGCTTTTTGCCGGACTGCTCGAAGGTATCGGCCGGCAGACGATCACAAGCGACGTCGCCCGCTACTCGATCGGCGGCGGCATGCTGGCCTTCTGGATCTGTTATTTCTACCTGTTCCGGATGGTGCGGCATGGCGACCGCTAGGACAGGGAAGGTCAAGGACCCGGCAGCGCTGATCCGTCCGCTGGTCACGCCGGAAGGCGTCGACCTCAGGGTCAAGCTGGCCGATGCCGGCACCCGGGCTTCCGGCTTCCTGCTCGACGTTGTGATCATCATCGTGGCGGCGGTCGTGGTCAGCCTCGTCGCGCTGTTCGGCCTTGGCGGGCTGGGCGTGCAGGACGCCGAACCGCTGTTCATCGTCTGGATCATCTTCATCTTCTTCCTGCGCAACGTCTATTTCATCGCCTTCGAGGCCGGCCGGCGGGCAGCAACGCCAGGCAAGCGCATGGTCGGCGTCAGGGTCGCGTCGCGCAGCGGCGCCGGCCTCACGCTCGACCAAGTCATCGCGCGCAACCTGATGCGCGAGATCGAGGTTTTCCTGCCGCTGTCGATCCTCGCCGCGCGCGCCAGCGCCGATGTCGCCGACACGCTGACGACCATCTTTGGGCTGGTGTGGGCGCTGCTGTTCTCGCTGTTCCCGCTCTTCAACCGCGACCGGTTGAGGATCGGCGACCTGCTCGCCGGCACCTGGGTGGTCGAGGCGCCGAAAGTGGCGCTGCTTGAGGATCTCTCGCTGCGCAAGGACCCGGTCGCCGCCCGCTTCCAGTTCAGCGCAGCACAGCTCGATACCTATGGCATCGCCGAATTGCAGAAGCTGGAAGAGGTGCTGCGCCGCGACGACTATTTCGCGCAGAAGGCAGTGGCGGAGACCATCGCCCGCAAGATCGGCGCGAGAGTCGAGCCGATTGATTCAAAGGCCTTCCTCACCGCCTATTACGGTGAGC
>JAFKFE010000294.1:0-2245 GCA_017308345.1 Alphaproteobacteria bacterium
AAGATCTATTGGGCGCTGGTCAAGGGTGTGCCCAAGGAGCGCGAGGGCCGCATTTCGAGTTGGCTGGTTCGCGAGGCGACGCCCAATGGCGACCGGGTGCGCATCGGCAAGCATGGCGAACCGGGCGCCGATCATGCGATCTCGCATTATCGGGTGGTGGACATGGCCGGAACCGCGCTTTCCTGGCTCGAGATGGAGCCCTATACCGGCCGCACGCATCAATTGCGTGTTCATGCTGCCCAGATCGGCTGCCCGATCATCGGCGATCCCAAATATTTCGAGGCCGATACCAACTGGGAATTCCCCGGCGGCATCCAGAACCGGCTCCACCTTCATGCCCGCCGCATAGTCATCCCGCATCCCGACCAGGGCGTCATCGACGTGACCGCGCCGATGCCGCCGCACATGCGCCAAAGCTGGAACCTGCTCGGCTTCGACGAACAAAGCGCGGAGGACTGACATTGGTTGTTGCGCCCGCGCTGGATCGCCGCGCTGCGGTCGACATGAAGGCGGCCGTCATCATGGTCGGGCTGACCTTCTCCTGGGGATTGCACTACGTCGCCGCCAAGATCTCCTACGCAGGCTACGACCCCGTCTTCGTGTCGATCGCACGCTCCCTCCTCGGCGGGTCCTGCGTGCTTGGCTGGTGCCGGTTGCGCGGCATCAAGCTCTTCGAAGCGGACGGCACGCTTGCCGCCGGCATCGTTGTCGGCGTGCTCTTCGGCGTCGAATTCCTGTGCCTCTATATCGGGCTCGAATACACGACCGTTGCCCGTAACACGCTGCTGGTCAACGCCATGCCGTTCTGGGTGCTGATCGGTGGCCATTTCCTGCTTGGCGAGCACATCAACGCGCGCAAGCTCGGTGGTCTTGTTCTGGCCTTCTGCGGTCTGGTGGCGGTGTTCTCGGACGGGATCGTCGCCGGCACCGACACGACGCTGACGGGCGATCTGCTCAGCCTGGGTTCAGGCGTGCTGTGGGCGGCGACCAGCATCGTCATCAAGCGTTCGAAGCTGGTGGCGACCAGCGCCGAGAAACTGCTGCTCTACCAACTGGCCGGCGCCGCCGTCGTCGGTGTGCTTGTGATGCCCTTGGCCGGCCCGCCCATTCGCGCGGTTGCCGCCTTGCCGACGCTGGCGCTGCTCTTCCAGTCTTTCTATATCGTGGCCTTCACCTATGTATTGTGGTTCTGGTTGCTTCGGCGCTACCCGGCATCCGGCCTGTCCAGCTTCGCCTTCCTGTCGCCGGTGTTCGGCGTTGTGTGCGGCGCGGTGGTTCTGGGCGAAGCGCCTACCGCGAGGATATTCCTGGCCCTGGCGCTGATCGCCGCCGGCCTGATCATCGTCAACCGGCCGGCGCGCAGGCAGCCCGCACCGTAGGGCTGCTTGCCGTTTCGCGGAGACGGCAGGCTGCGTCATTCCGTTGTTCGACGCATTCCGGTCGGAAAACCGCTTCACATCTTTCCTGGAATTGCTCTAAGGAGTTCGACATGCGCGACATCCTCGAAGACCTCGAAGCGGGAAAACTGCTTTCCGATCCCGATCCCGTGCGCCGCGCCCAGATCCAGATGAAGACGCCGCTGCCGAAGCGTTTCTACAAGGCGGTTTCTGTTGTTCCGGTGGAAAGCGGCTTCGCCGTTCATCTCGACGGCCGCCCGGTGCGCACGCCTGGCAAGGCGGTGATGGTGCTGCCGACCGAAAAGGCCGCTACCCTGGTGGCCGACGAATTCAGCGCGCAGGCCGAGGTCATCGATCCCGTGACGATGCCGGTCATGCGCCTCGTCAATACGGCCATCGACGGCGTCGCCTCCGACCCGCAGGCGGTGCTGGAGGACATATTGCGCTTCGCCTCGTCCGATCTGCTCTGCTACCGCGCTGACGGTCCGCAAGGCCTGGTCGACCGCCAGAACAGGCTCTGGGACCCGGTTCTCGACTGGGCGCGCGGCCATCTCGGCGCGCGCTTCAACCTTGCCGAAGGCGTCATCCATGTCGAGCAGCCGCGCGAAGCGATTGCCGTCCTCGGCGCGCATCTTGGCCAGCGTTCCGAGCCGATGCGGCTGGCCGCCATCCATGTCATGACGGCGCTGACCGGTTCGGCGCTGCTGGCTTTGGCCGTCGATTTCGGAGAGATCGACGCCGAGGAAGCCTGGCTTGCGGCCCATGTCGACGAGGACTGGCAGATCGAGCACTGGGGCCAGGATGCGGAGGCCGTGGCGCGCCGCTCGGCCCGCAAGCGCGATATGATG
>JAFKFE010000294.1:2312-4286 GCA_017308345.1 Alphaproteobacteria bacterium
AGGTGGAAGCGGCCAGGCTCGCCGTGGCCGCGGCCAGCTGTCCAGGAAGCGCGTATAGCAAACTTGCAGCGGACCGCCTCGGCATTGGAGAGTTGGGGCGCGCCGAGCGTCGAGCCGTTTTCGCAGCGCACCTAATACCAAAGTCATAATCCCATTGTCGCGGTGCCTTTCGCCCACCCTTTCTGTCATTTTTTCCATTGTTGGCTGCGTTTTTCGAGTCCGCGTTCGGAGGAGAGCGAACGGCAGGCGAGCAGCCATCGAGGACAGACGGGATCTCACGGGAGGATATTCAAATGGCAATGGCTTCGACCGCCGGCAGAACCAGCCGCGGCATGACGCGGGAGGAGAAGAAGGTCATCTTCGCCTCGTCGCTCGGCACAGTTTTCGAATGGTATGATTTCTATCTCTACGGTTCGCTGGCCGCTTTCATCGGCTCGACCTTCTTCAGTCCGGCAATTCCAAGTGCGACGCGCAATATCTTCGCGCTGTTGGCCTTCGCGGCCGGCTTCCTCGTTCGTCCCTTCGGTGCGCTTGTGTTTGGCCGCCTCGGCGACCTCGTCGGCCGCAAATACACCTTTCTCGTAACCATGACGATCATGGGTCTGTCGACCTTCCTGGTCGGCCTGCTGCCCGGCTATGCCACCTTGGGCATTGCCGCTCCGGTGATCCTGATCGGGCTTCGTATGCTGCAGGGGCTCGCGCTTGGTGGTGAATATGGCGGCGCCGCGACCTATGTCGCCGAGCATGCGCCCGACGACCGCCGCGGCTACTACACGTCGTGGATCCAGACCACGGCGACCCTCGGTCTTTTCCTCTCGCTGCTCGTCATCCTTTTTGTCCAGAGTTCGTTGAGCAAGGAAACCTATGCTGCCTGGGGCTGGCGCATTCCCTTCATCGTGTCCTTCCTGCTGCTGGCCATCTCGATCTGGATTCGGCTGTCGCTGTCGGAATCCCCGACCTTCCAAAAGATGAAGGACGAGGGCAAAGTGTCCAAGGCGCCGCTGTCCGAGGCATTTGGGCAATGGAAGAACGCCAAGATCGCGCTGATTGCACTGTTCGGCCTCACCGCGGGCCAGGCTGTCGTCTGGTACAACGGTCAATTCTATGCCTTGTTCTTTCTGACGAACGTCCTGAAAGTCGACTCTCAGTCGGTCAACATCATGATCGCCATCGCGCTGGCAATCGGCTCGATCTTCTTCGTCGTGTTCGGCTGGCTGTCCGACAAGATCGGCCGCAAGCCGATCATCATGGCCGGACTCGCTCTTGCCGTCGTTTGCAGCTTCCCGCTGTTCAAGGCGCTGACCTGGGCCGCCAACCCGGCTCTTGCCAAGGCGCAGCAAACCACAAGGGCGACAGTGACTGCGGCGCCTGGCGACTGCAAGTTCCAGTTCAACCCGGTTGGCACCGCGAAGTTCACGACGTCCTGCGATATCGCGACCTCTTTCCTGACCAAGAACTCAGTGCCTTATGACGTCGTCTCGACGGCCGCGCCTGGAACCGCGGCCACGGTCAAGATTGGCAGCGAGACGGTGCAGTCATACGACGCTATAGCTGCCGGCGAGCAGGCTACGGCCAAGGACGCTGCCTTCGCCAAGGCCATCAACATGTCGCTGCAGGATGGCGGCTATCCACTGAAGCGTGCTGCGATCAAGGTGGCTGACCAGAAACTCGACGCCTTCGTCGCGGCCAATCCTGAACTCAAGCTCGATGCCGCAACGATCCGCGGCGGCGAGAAAGCCACGGTCCCGACCGAGCAGGCGATCAAGGACAAGCTGATCACCTCAGATGAGGCCGCCGGGGCGACCGAGATCACGCTCTACAATATTCCGGGCGGCGGTTCGTTCGCCATGTTCGCGGACCCCGCGGCCGTGAACTGGCCGATGACGATCGGGATCCTGTTCATCCTGGTGTTGTTCGTGACCATGGTCTACGGCCCCATCGCCGCGATCCTTGTCGAGATGTTCCCGACCCGCA
>JAFKFE010000295.1 GCA_017308345.1 Alphaproteobacteria bacterium
CGCAAGCCCGACCTTAATATCGGCGACATCAAGGCGCTGGTTGGCGCGCTCAACACCGGTGAACGCAAGATCCAGGCGATGGTGAAGAAGTTCGGCAAGGCCGGCTTCATCGAAGGCGTCTCCGCGCTTCTCGACCATGCGGAGGCGCAGGCGCGGGACGTGCTGCGCACGATGCCCGACGGCACGTGGGAGTTCGCCGACTACGCGGACGAGGATTCCGTCGAGGCCAATCCCTGCCGGCTGAAGCTGACGCTGACAATCAAAGGCGACGAGGCGTTGCTCGACTTCACCGGATCCGATCCGCAGCTCGGCTCCTCGCTCAACGTGCCGTCGGGCGGCGACCCCCGCCACACCATGCTGCTCGTCGGCGTCTACTACGTGCTCTACACAATTAATCCGAAGCTCTTGCTCAACGTGGGCCTGACTCGGCCATTCACCTGCGTCACACCGCAAGGGTCGGTGCTGAACCCGGTCCATCCCGCAGCCGTCGGCATGCGTTCGCTCACCTGCGCCAGGTTACGCTCGGTCATCTTCGGCGCCTTCTCGCAGGCCGTGCCCACGCGCCTACCCGCGGCGCCAGCCGGCAACAACTGCATCGTCAACGTCATGACCGTCGATGAGCGCACCAGCCGGAGTGTGATCGCGGCGGTGAACCCCGTGGTGGGCGGCGGCGGCGCGATGCCACATCGCGACGGTACCAACGGGTCGGGCGCCGATGCCGCCTATCTGAGGAACACCCCGATCGAGATCACCGAAACCGAGACCCCGATCGAATTCGTGAGATATGGGCTTGCTCAGGACAGCGGCGGCGCGGGCCGCTGGCGCGGCGGGCTAGCGACCGAGATGGCTTTCCGCGTCTTTGCCCCCGACTCTCGGATCACGGCGCGCAATCGCGACCGCAGCTTCTTCCGACCGTGGGGTGTGCTTGGCGGCAAGGCGGCCGGCCTGTCGGACATGGCCGTCAATCCGGGAACAGAGCACGAGCGGCGGTTGGGCAATATCGACACGGCAGTGCTGCAGCCTGGCGATGTGCTGGAGATCCGTTCCGCTGGCGGCGGTGGGCGTGGCGATCCGTACCAGCGCGAGCCTTGGCGGGTCGTGCAAGACGTAGAGCGTGGCTATGTCTCGCCTATAGCCGCTGAGCGCGAATATGGCGTCGTCCTGCGCGGCGGCGAGGTCGACGAGACCGAGACTGGGCGTCTACGCGCGCTGCACAAGCCACCCGCCAGCCATTTCCATTTCGGCCCGGAGCGCGAAGGTTACGAAGCGCAGTGGACGCCGGCCGCGTATGATAGGCTCCACGTTTTGCTGGATGCCTTGCCGATCCACTGGCGGTTCTTTGCCAAGACGGAGATATTCCGCCGCATGAAGGGGCGGTCGGGAGCTGAAGGCGTCCAGGCGGCCTTCGACGCGGTCTGCGAACGCTTTCCTGAACTGCCCCGTCCGCGCCCGGTGCGAGAGGCTGCGGAATGATCACTGCCGGCCCCGTACTGACCGCAATGCTGGCCTCAGAGCATAAATTGCGGAGGTCGGAGTTCGGACCCGAACTGCGCGCCGGTTTCTGCCTGATGGGCGCTTGCCAGGATTGCTGGGTATGGCAGGAGGAGGGGGTGCGCCTGCGGGCGTGCTCGACGTCCATCGCCGAAGGCATGCGGTTGCGCACGACACCGCCGGAGGGCTGGTCGTGAGCGAAGCCGCATCGCCCAAGATCGTGATAGTGGGCGCCGGTCCCGCCGGCATAAGGGCGGCGACAACACTGGTCTCGGCCGGGCTCCACCCGGTGGTGATCGACGAAGGCCATCGCGCGGGCGGACAGATTTACCGCCGTCCGCCCGCTGGATTCGTCCGTACGCCGGAACAGCTCTACGGGCCGGAGGCAGCCAAGGCGCGCGCGCTACATGCGCTCTTCGATCGGCTGATTGAAGAAGGACGGCTCACTCATTACGCGGCGAGTTCGGTCGTCGCCGCGCATGCGGGGCGGCTGCACCTGCTGCGGGAAGGCAGCGTGCAGGTGATCGGCTACGACCGCCTGATCCTTGCCACCGGCGCGTCCGACCGTGTCGCACCCGTTCCCGGCTGGCAGTACGCAGGTGTCTACAGCCTGGGTGCTGCGCAGATCGCGCTCAAGGCGCAGGGCGTGGCCCTCGGGCGGCGCATCGTGCTCGTCGGATCGGGGCCCTTGCTGACGCTGGTCGGCGCGCAACTCGTCAAGGCTGGAGCGGATGTGGCGGCGGTGCTCGACACCTCGTCCTGGCGCCGACAGATGCGAGGGCTCGGAGGACTTGCGGCTCGGCCGGTCGTTGCGCTGCGCGGTCTCATCCTGCGGGCAAGGCTCGGCGGTCGCTATCATGCGGGTGTGACGCTCGAGCGGATCGAGGCGGACAGGCAAGGCGTCACGGCACTGCGCTGGCGCGATGCCGGCGGCCGCGAACGTGCCACCCCTTGCGATATGATCGGCATGGGCTGGCATCTGCGCGCCGAGACGCATCTGGCCGACCTTGTCGGATGCGCCTTCACCTATGACGAACAATGGCGGCAATGGCTGCCGAAGACCGACGAGATGGGACGGGCTGGAAACGGGGTCTATCTTGCGGGCGACGGGGTTCGCCTGCTTGGGGCGGACGGCGCGGAAATCGCCGGCAGGCTCGCCGCGGCGGCGTGCCTGTCCGATCTCGGAATGCCGGCGCCGTCCACTAACGCCGACCTGCGCAAGCTCAAGCGGCTCGAGCGCTTCGCGCGCGGTCTGGCCGCCGCCTTTCCCTGGCCCGAGGCCATGGCAAGGGCGCTTCCCGACGAGGCGATCGTCTGCCGCTGCGAGAACGTGACTGCAGGAGACGTACGCCAGAGCGTGGATTTGGCTGGCGGTGAGGCCAACCGCGTGAAATCGCTGTCGCGCGTCGGCATGGGGCGATGCCAGGGGCGCTATTGCCACCTGGCCGCCGTCGAACTCGTCGCGACGCAGGCTGGCTGCACCGCCGATGCCGTCGGCCGGTTTCGCGGACAGGCGCCTGTGCGGCCGGCGCCTATCGGCGCTTTTCTGCGGGAGAGCTGATGCGATCGCTTGGTCCGCGCTTGGACGCTCGCATGGGGCACATCCTAGAAATCGGCGACCTTGCCCCAGGCCGACGCATCGAAGCGGCACGGATCGTAGGATGTCGGATCGACGATCGGGTCCGACCCGGTCACCAGATCGGCGACGAGATGCCCGGCGCCGGACCCGATGCCGAAGCCATGTCCCGAAAATCCGGCAGCCAGGAAGAACCCCGGAACGGCGTCGATCTCGCCGATGGCGGGCACGCCGTCCGGCGTGCTGTCGATATAACCGGCCCAGGCCGCATTTATCCTGGTCTTTCTGAGATCTGGCAGCAATTCGAGCGCGCGGGCGTGGGTCAGACGGATCGTCGCCTGGTCCGGGACCGGATCGAGGATGCGCATGCGCTCCATCGGTGTCGGCCGGTCGAGCCGCCAGCGTTTCAGCGTCTCGTGGCCCGAAAGCGCGCCTTGCAGGCCGCCGGGCGCGAGGCTGCGCCAGCGCTTCAGGAACATCGGCACGAATTGCGAGGAAAAGCGCAGCTGCTGTGGCGTCACGTCGACGCGTCCGCGCCCGCTGATGGCGAGCGTGTAACCGCCGTCGCCGCGGCGCGTAATCGAGATGCGCGCCGTGTGCAGCGCGTCCGGC
>JAFKFE010000296.1 GCA_017308345.1 Alphaproteobacteria bacterium
GACTCCTGCCAGGCGTGCTCTCGCGCGGCAGGATTTGTTTTTCCCGCTCGCATCATGCCTGATCTCGTGAAAGTGATTCCGGTGCGGAATCGCGTTTGGAAAGGCATTGAAGCGATGAGTCTGGCGGCCTGCGCCCTGGTCCTGATCGGCGGTTTCCTCGGCGGCATTTCCCGGTTCTTCCTGTCGGGCGTGGTCGGCCGTGGCGTCGGCGAGACCTTTCCCTGGGGCACGCTGGCGGTCAACGTCTCCGGCGCTTTTGCCATCGGCGCGTTCGCCGGCGCGGCGCGGGCGCATGGCGGCGTCTTCGCCAGCGATCTCGTCCGCGACCTGATCGTCGTCGGCCTGTTCGGCGGCTACACCACGGTGTCGTCCTTCTGCCTGCAGACGCTCAACCTGGCGCTCGACGGCGAGGGGCGGCTCGCCGCCTTCAACGTCGTCGCCTCGTCGGTGCTGTGCGTTCTGTTCGTCGCTCTCGGCTTCCGGTGGGCAATCTGGGTGGTTGGTTCAACCACCGGGCTGGCGGGCTGAGCGATGGCGGACAGGCAGGCGGCAACGCGGCTCTATCTGGCGGTCGGCTGCGGCGCGGGGATCGGCTCGCTGGCCCGCTTCCTGTCGGGCTATGTCATCGTCTCGCTGCTCGGCCTGGACGCGCTTTGGTCGACCGCGTTCGTCAATGTCGTCGGCTCGTGGATCATCACGGCCTTCGCCACGCTGACCGGACCGGACGGCCGCATGATGGTCGGCCCGGCCAGCCGCAATTTCGTCATGGCCGGTTTCTGCGGCGGGCTCACCACGTTTTCGGCGATGAGCCTCGATACGTTCATCCTGCTGTTCGAGGGCGACTTGCCGCTGGCCGCGACCTATCTCATCGGTGTGGTCGCGCTTTCGCTCGCCGCGGCGTGGCTGGGCTATCTCATGGCGTCCAGGCTCAATCGCTTGCCGGTCGACAGGTAATCAAGTCAACAGGTGACCAGGCCAACAGGTAATCAGGGAGAAGAACATGGAACTTCCCGCGCAATGCGCGCTGCTCAGGATCTTCTTCGGCGAGGACGACAGGGCGGCCGACGGCAAGCCGCTGCACGAGGCGATCGTCATCAGGGCGCGCGAGACCGGCATGGCCGGCGCCACGGTGCTGAGGGGTCCGCTCGGCTTCGGCCGATCGAGCGTGCTGCACACCGCCAAGATCCTGCGCCTGTCGCAGGACCTCCCCATCGTCGTCGAGATCGTCGACGCGCCGGAAAAGATCGATGCGCTGATCCCCGAGATCAAGGCGCTGACGAAGGCGAAGAGCTGCCTGATCACCAGGGAGAAGGTCGAGATCATCCGCTACGGCGACGGCGACTGAGCTCAAAAAAGGGCCGGCGAAGCGCCGGCCCTTTTGCGGTTCCGACCGATAGGCTCAGCCGACGATCTCGGTGTCCGAGAACCAGTACTTGATTTCCTGCGCGGCGGTCTCGGGAGCGTCCGAGCCATGCACCGAGTTCTCGCCGATCGACAGCGCGTGGACCTTGCGGATGGTGCCCTCGGCGGCATTGGCCGGGTTGGTGGCGCCCATCACTTCGCGGTTCTTGGCGATGGCGTTCTCGCCTTCCAGCACCTGCACGATGGTCGGCGCCGACGACATGAATTCCACCAGTTCGCCGAAGAACGGACGATCCTTGTGAACGGCGTAGAAACCCTCGGCCTCGCGGCGGCTCATCCACACGCGGCGCGATGCGACGACGCGCAGGCCGGCGTCTTCCAGCATCTTGGTGATGGCGCCGGTGAGGTTGCGCCTGGTCGCGTCAGGCTTGATCATGGAGAAGGTGCGTTCGATCGCCATAGGGTCGTCCTTGTTGTGGGAATGGAAATTGGGGTGGCGGGCTCTATACAAGCCGCCCGGCGGCTTGCCAAGGGGAGGCGGCTTCTGGTCAAGGCGGGTCGTTTGCGGGATAATTAGACGGCTGCATGCGCCTCGGGCGCCCGGTTTGCGCGGCGCGTGCGGCGGGGAGCCGGAGGCGATGAGCTGGCCTTATCTCAGACGCGGCGACATGTCGGGCATTGTCCTCATGGTCATAGTTCTTGCCATGCTCGCCTTCTTCCTGTTGGTCCTGCCGCCGCGGGATCGCAATTTCGGCTTTGGCCCCGAGTGGCAATGCACGCGCATGGGCGAGGGCGACCCGATCTGCGTCAGGCTGGTCGACAAGGCGCCGGCAGATCTCCCTCCGTGAGTAGGAGATCAAGCAGCCGCT
>JAFKFE010000297.1 GCA_017308345.1 Alphaproteobacteria bacterium
ACAGAGTGACCAGCAGCAAGGCAACCAGGGCCGCAAGAAACGCAAGCACGATCAGCAGCAGAGCGAAGGCGCCGGCCAGGCCGGCGAGCAGGCCGCGCCGACTGAGCAGACCGCTCCCGCCAACGACAACCAGCAAGGCGGCGGCCAGGGCAAGAAGAAGCATCGGCAGGACCAGCAGAACGGGACGGCGCCGGCGGGCGAACCCGTGCCGCAAGCCGAGCCGCTGCAGAATGGCGAGCAGCCGGCTGAGGGCCAACAGGCCCAGGACAAGAAGAAGCGCGGCAAGAAACCGGTTTCCGAACAGCCGGCAAACGGTGAACAGCCCGCCACCGGCGAGCAAACCAAGACTGGCCAGCCCGCCACCGGCGAGCAGCAACCGGTCACCGGCAATCAGCCCGCGAACAACAACCAACCGGCCAACGGCGGCAATGCCGCACAGGGCGAGACCGCCAACCCGAACGAGGCACCGGTTCTGGACAGCCAGAAAGACGCTTTCCGCAAGCATCGCGGCCAGAACGGAGGTGCCCAGAACGACAACGGCCAGGCCGGCAATGGCCAAGACGCCAATCAGGCTGGACAGCAGCAGGGTGGCGGACAGACACCGAAGCCGGCTCCGGTCGATCAAGGCCCGCCGCCCACCGATGACAAGTCGGCGCAGCAGGCGATCAAGCCCGAGAAGATCGTCCCCGTGGATGAGGAGAAGGGCAAGCGGATCGACCGCACACCCGAGGACTTCGCCCGCGATCGCCGGCGGCCGAAGGGCGCTGACGTGCTGAGGCAGTTTGGCGACCGCGTCATCATCCAGCTCAACAACCAGACGATCGTGGAAAGCAACGAGGCCCCTCGCATCACCCGCGGCGCCAGGGATGTCTACTACGAGGATCTGCCGGGGGGCCGCACCCGCGAGACGGTCGAACGCGGCAACGGCGTCCGCGTCGTCACCATCCGCAACCGCTATGGCGATGTCATCCAGCGCTCGCGCATCATGCCGGATGGCCGGGAATACATCCTCAGCTATGTGGACGAGCGGCAGTACCAGGATGACGGCGACTGGCGCGATCCCGGCGACGACCTGCCACCGATGCGGCTCACCATCCCGCGGCGCGACTACATCCTGAATTCCGAGGATGTCGAAAGCGACGACGACTACTACACCTTCCTCGAGCAACCGCCGGTGGAAAGGGTCCAGCGTCTCTATTCGATCGACGAGGTGAAGCGGTCGGCTCGTGTGCGCGACATCGCCCGGCGTATCGATCTCGACACGCTGAACTTCGACTTCGGCTCTGCGACGATCTCCGACACCGAGGTGCAGAAGCTCGAAGGCGTCGCCAACGCCATGGAAAAGCTGCTGCGGAAGAACCCGGCCGAGACCTTCCTGATCGAAGGCCACACCGACGCCGTCGGCACGCCGGACGCGAACCTCGCTCTGTCGGACCGGCGTGCCGAGGCGGTTGCCGAGGCGCTCACCAACGCCTTCGGCATCCCGGCCGAGAACCTCGCCACGCAAGGCTACGGCGAGGAGTATCTGAAGGTGAACACGTCCGCTCCGAACCGCGAAAACCGCCGCGTCGCCATCCGCCGCATCACCTCGCTGGTCGCGCCGGTGGCGAGCAACAGCGAGCAGTAATGAGTATTTGATTTCAAAAGCCTGACCAGGTTCTTGGAATCAAGGCGCAAGATGAAGGCCCGTCTACTTCGGACGGGCCTTTTTCCTTGCCGGCTCAAGAAGAATTGTCCTGCCTGACCGGCTCCGCTCATTGAATCGCCGCATTGCGACACCCAGATTCCAGGGAGGGCGTTCCCTGCCCCGTCCCGACTCCAGCGGGACACATTAAGCCCCGCCGGGTCCCCTCTCCGGCGGGGTTTTTTTGTCTTGAAAACCACCCTCATCCGGACCAAATGCGGCCTGGCGAAACTTGACCGGGGCCCTTCATGAAGCGTCTCGAACCCGCCATCGGGTCATGGCGCTGGCCAAGGGCAAGAAAGCCGGGGCGAAGTGAGACCGCCGGCGACCGTCAGTAGATTCTTCTGACTTTCGTCTGCGAGTTCGCAAACACCTCGTCGGGAACAAAGAAGTCGCCCGCGAGCTGATCGGCCCCGCCCGACGCGTAGACCGAAAAGTCCATGACTCCTTCGGCGCGCAGCACTTCCTCGTCGATGTAGAAATTGCCGGTCGCCTCACGCGACGGGCGCATGAAGATCGCATGCGCGGCATCGGCCATGATGTCGG
>JAFKFE010000298.1 GCA_017308345.1 Alphaproteobacteria bacterium
CCCGCCGGAGTTCCCCATGGTGAGGCTCGGCTAATGCGATACCAGCATCTTCTCGGCCGCCAATTCGCCTGGGGTTCACAGGATTGCTTCGGGCTGCTGCGCGACTTCTACCGGGACCTTTTCGACATCGAACTGCCGAACATCGCACGGCCTGAAGACTTCTATCAGAAGGGTCTAAATCTCTTCGCGGAGAACTACAGGAGCATGGGTTTCAAGGAAATCCAACTGCACCCGTCCGAGATCAAGTTCGGCGATGTGGCGGTACAAGCGATCAGCTCGACTTTTGGAAATCACTGCGGCGTGTTCGTTGAAAACGGGCGCTTTTTGCACCACCTCTACGGTGGCCTTTCCAAGGTTGACCCGTTCCGGGGAATAGTCAGGAACAACTGCATCGGCTTCTACCGCCATCAGGATGTTCCGAGTGTCACCATCGAGACGGAGACACGCGACCTTCGGGACTTCCTGTCGCCGAACAAGCAGAAGCTTTTGGATGAACTTCGAGCAGCAAATTCCGGAACTCAAGACCAAGCTGACTGACGGCCCTGAGCGCGTCGGCTTCGTCCTGAACACCGGCGAGATTGTTGAGGTTCAGAACATCTGCGTCCACTCGGACAACGGCTTCGAGGTTTCGGGCGCGGATCTGCTGAAATATCACGACCAGGTGTTCGCCACCTGGCACACCCACCCGGGTCAGAGCTCCAACCTGTCGACGAACGACTGGTATGGCTTCCGAAACTACCCAGACTGGCTGCACCTCATCATCGGCACGGACGGCGTGAGCTCGTTCCGCGTCGAGAGGGGGCGCGTCCTCTCGGATCAGAAATGGATCAATGAAGGTTAAGGTATTCCTCCACGGATACTTTGCAAAATTCCATGAAGGCCCGATCGAGGTTGTAGCCAGCACTGTCGCCGAAGCGGTGACAGCCGTGACCCGCCAGCTCCCTGGCTTCCGTCCCAACGCCGTCCGCGGGCGCCATCGTATCTCCGTCGCGGGCTGCGACAAGGTCGAGGATCTCTATCGTCCAGCAAAGGACGGCGAGGTCCATCTCATTCCTCAATTCGTCGGCGGCAAGAAAGGCGGGTTCCTCCAGATCCTGCTTGGTGTCGCCCTTGTGGCCGTTGGCTGGTTCGCCGGCATCGGCTTCCTGGTTCAGGCCGGCGCGCTTGCCGTGCTGGGTGGCATCTCGGCCATGCTCAGCCCGCAGCCGGACAGCGAGGACGGCAAGAAATCTCACTACCTCGGCGCGTCCGAAAACACCGTCCAGATCGGGACCCGCATCTCGATCCTGTACGGCGAGGACCTGGTCGCCGGCCACTACCTCTCCTTCGACACTGACGCAATTCGCACATGAGGCCAGCATGAAACCCACCCATGAAAAGATGATCGAGGCATTCGGCAAGGCCGGCGGCTTCAGGCCTGCCGAACGCATGCTCCGCAGCATGGGCTTCGACATCTCCGAGCGGACGCTCCGGCGCGCGCTGGCCAACATGCCCACGGCGGCCGACGAGCCGTTCACGGTCGACGATGGTCCGGCGATCGACATCGAGGAGCTCCTGGAGCGCCGTATCCGCGTCTTCGAGAAGAAGAACAAGCAGCGGGAGCACGACAAGCTGATCCCGGTCAGGATCAACATCGACGGCCCGGTCGGCCTCGGCTTCATGGGCGATCCCCACGTCGACAGCGACGGCTGCAACATCAAGCTGCTGCTCCGCCACACCGAAATCTTCGACGGTCGCAATGAGGGCATGTTCGGCGCCTGCTTGGGCGACATGTGGAACAACTGGTCCGGCCGCCTCGCGCGCCTATGGGCCGAGCAGACCACGGACGGTGCCGAGGCCCGCGCGTTGGTCGAATACTTCCTGAGCCGTGTCCACTGGATGTTCGTGATCTACGGCAACCACGATCTGTGGTCCGGTCACTCGAAGATCCTCGACCAGATGCTTGCCGGCAATGCCGGCGCCGCCCGTGACTGGCGGGCTCGCGTCGGTCTCCGGTTCCCGAATGGTCGCACGCTGAAGATCTACGGCGCCCACGGCTTCCCGGGCAACTCGCAATACCTGAAGAAGTTCGGGGCCGTGAAGAAGGCGCTCTTCTACGGTCAGCACGACATCTACGTCTCGGGCCACATCCACTCGGCCGGCTACACCCTCGGCGCGCACCCTGGTGCGGAGCGCGCCTTCCACGCCGTCCAGGTCGGCACCTACAAGGAGATCGACAGCTTCGGCGATG
>JAFKFE010000299.1 GCA_017308345.1 Alphaproteobacteria bacterium
GGCGATATCGGCTTCGCTGACGTCGGCCGTTTTGCGCGTGGAGATGCTGCGCCCATGGCGAATGACGGTCACGTGGTCGGAGACGACTTTCACCTCGCGCAGCTTGTGGGTGATGAAGAGAATGGTGCGGCCCCTGGCGCGCAGGCGATCGACCACGCCGATCAGTTCATCGACTTCGGGCGGCGTCAGCACAGCGGTCGGTTCGTCGAGGATCAGGAGGTCGGCGTCGAAGGCAAGCGCCTTCAGGATCTCGACGCGCTGGCGCTGGCCGACCGAAAGCGTGCGCACCGGCGCTTCCGGATCGAGGTGGAAATTGTAGCGCGCGATGAGTTCGCGGGCGCGCTCGACCATCTGCCGGCGGTCGGAGAAGATGCCCAGCCTGCGCGGCTGGCGACCGAGAAACAGGTTCTCCGCCACGGTCATCGACGGCACCAGCGTGAAGTGCTGGTGCACCATGCCGATGCCGAGGCGGCTCGCGGCGATCGGGTCGGCGATCACGACGGTCTTGCCGTTCAGCACGATGGAGCCGGCGTTCGGCTGGTGAATGCCGGCAAGGATGTTCATCAGCGTCGATTTGCCGGCGCCGTTCTCGCCGCAGATGACATGCACCTCGCCGCGCCGGACATCGAGGTCGACATGGCTGAGCGCGGCCTTGTCGCCAAACGACTTGGCGATGCCTGCAAGGCTCAAAATGATGTCCGGGTCATTCATCGGCGGGCTTCCTGGGGCACGCTTGTGGGCATGGCGGGACGCCGCCGTGGCAGCGTCCCGTTTCAAGGTCCTGGGAGGGCTTACTTGAAAGCAGTGTCGACCTTGATTTCGCCGCTGACCACCTTGGCCTTGGCGGCATCGACCTTGGCCTTGATGTCGGCGGGCACCAGCTTGTCGTTGTAGACCAGGCCGACGCCGTCATTGGCGAGACCGTAGACCTTGAGCTTGCCGAATTCGGCCTTGCCGTCCTGGATCTGCTTGATCGAGTCGTAGATCGAGTTGCCGATCTGCTTGATCATCGAGGCGATCACATTGTCCGGATGCAGGCCGCTCTGGTCGGAATCGACGCCGATGGCGTATTTCTTGGAGTCCGCGGCGCCCTTGAGGATGCCGAGGCCGGCCGGGCCGGCGACGTTGAAGACCACGTTGGCGCCGTTCTGGATCGCGGTCTTGGTCAGGTCATAGGCCTTCTGCGCGTCGTTGAAGTTGCCGATGAAGATCACCTGCACGTCGATATCCGGCACGACGGTCTTGGCGCCCTGCTTGAAGCCGAGGATGAAGTCCTGGATGACCGGCAGGTCCATGCCGGCGACCACCGCGATCTTGGGATCGCCGGAGGTGAGCGGAAAGTCCTTCTTGTCGGTCGCCGCGATCGCGGCCAGCGCGCCGGCGAGGTAGGAACCCTCGTTCTGCGCGTATTTCACCGAAAGAACGTTCGGCTGCTTCAACTCGTCGTCGAAGAAGACATATTTCTGGTCGGGGTGCTGCGGCGCGACGTCGGCCAAATTGTCGTGCATGTTCGGCCCGGTGAAGACGACGCTCCATTCGCCCGAATTCGACACTGCCTCGAGGTTCTGGCGCCAGAGTTGTGGATCGGTCGGCGACGCCTGCAGCAGGCGCGTCTTGACGCCTTCCTTCTCGGCGCGGGCAAAGCCGGTGGCGGCGTTGTCGTTGAAACCCATGTCGCCGAGATTGTCCGACATCACATAGACGGCGCTGAAGTCGGCGGCGAATGTCGGTCCGGCCATCAGACCGAGCCCGAGGGCCGCGGCGTATGCTATTGATTTCACCATCGATCTTGTCATTTGTTCATTCCCCTTTCTTGGTTGCGAGATGTCTTTCTCAGGAGCGTGGCGGCGCCACCGAGTTGCGCTTGACCAGCGCGACCGGGAGCCGGGTGAGTACGGGCGGCGAGGCCTTGTCGATCAGCGCCTTGAGCGTGCCGAACCCGATGCGGCCGAGTTCTGCGGTCGGCTGGCGGATGGTGGTGAGGCCTGGCGCGAGGAGGTCGGCGAACGGCATGTCGTCGAAGCCGACCAGCGAGATATCCTGCGGCACGCTGAGGCCCTTCGAACGCACCGCTTCCATGATGCCGATGGCGATGAAATCGCTGCCGGCGAAAACGGCCGTCGGCGGCTCACCGCCGGCCAGGATGTCCAGCATGGCGGCGCGGCCGAATTCGCGCGAATACTCGCCTTGGCGGATATCGCCGTCGTCGACCTTCATCCCCGCCTCC
>JAFKFE010000300.1 GCA_017308345.1 Alphaproteobacteria bacterium
GAGCGGATCGCCTTCTACAACAGGCAGGCGGATCTTGGCCGATCCGTCCTGGTAAAGTCGCTGGAGACGCGTGCGCCCGCCGCTCTTGCCGCAGAAAAGCCTGCCCAGTCCGGCAACACGTTGCGCGGCAGGCAGGACGGGCCGGGATGTCACGGTGTCGTCGATCATATCCACGGCCTCAGGTTAAGCACTCCGACGGCTTTGTCGATATATCGCTTGTTGCTTGACATCGTTTTGGTTTCTATAGAGGGAAGCCACCTTGGAGCGGTCGCGCGGTGCCTGGCGAGGTCAGGGCGACGGCGTTTGTTGGATCCGGGGATCAAAAGGGGCGCTGATCAGTTGGCGTCGGGAAACGACAGGGAAGGAACCGAATGGCTGACCAGCTGACGACCGAGATCATCGAAAAGATCAAAGCGCATGCCGATACTGGCGGCGAGGAAATCACCACCAGCACCGATCTCAACGCGCTCGGCATCCATTCGCTGGAGCTGACGGAGATCATCTTCGATCTCGAGGAGAAGTACGGCATCGAGATCGAAATGAACACGGTCGACGCCTGGAGCAACCTCAAGAACGTCGGCGACATGGTCGAGGCGGTTCGCGAGCTGATTGCGAAAAAAGCCTGACTGCATGCAAAAACGCGTCGTTATCACCGGCATCGGCGGGATTTGCGGGCTCGGCAACGACGTGCCGGCGATGTGGGACGCCATGCGTGCCGGCCGCTCGGCCATCGGCCCGATCGACAATCCGTCGCTTCATGACCTCAAGGTCAAGGTCGGCTGCGAAATCAAGGAGTTGCCCGACCACGGCATCGACCGCAAGCAGGTCGTGTCGATGGACCGCTTCAGCCTGCTGGCGGTGATCGCGGCGCGGGAGGCGATGCGGCAGGCGGGCCTGGTCGCGCATGCCGACAACACCTACCGGATGGGCGCTATAGTCGGCATCGGCGTCGCCGGCTTCGAGACCATCGAGGAGAATTACCGGGCGATCCTGCTCGAAGGGCGCAACCGCGCCGCCATCTTCACCGTGCCGAAGGTGATGCCGGGCGCGGCGGCCGGCCAGGTGAGCATGAGCCTCGGGCTGCGCGGCCCCGTCTTCGGCGCCACCTCGGCCTGCTCGTCGGCCAACCATGCGATTTCCACGGCGGTCGACCAGATCAGGCTCGGCCGCGCCGACGTGATGCTTGCCGGCGGCACCGAAGCGCCGCTGGTGTGGGGCGTGCTCAAGGGCTGGGAGGCGCTCAGGGTGCTTTCGCCCGACACGTGCCGGCCGTTCTCGGCCGACCGCGCCGGCCTGGTGCTTGGCGAGGGCGCCGGCATGGCGGTGCTGGAAAGCTACGATCACGCAATGGCGCGCGGCGCCACCATCCTGGCCGAGATCGCCGGCGTCGGGCTTTCGGCCGACGCCTCCGACATCGTCGCGCCGACCGTCGAGGGACCGGAAGCGGCGATGCGGTTCTGCCTGGCGGACGCCGGGCTCAATCCGGAAGACGTCGACTACCTCAACGCGCACGGCACCGGCACCAAGGCCAACGATCAGATCGAGACCGCGGCGATCAAGCGGGTCTTCGGCGAGCATGCCCCTTCGCTCTCGGTGTCCTCGACCAAGTCGATGCACGCGCATTGCCTCGGCGCTTCCGGCGGGCTGGAGATGGTCGCCTGCGTGATGGCGATCCGCGACGGCATCGTGCCGCCGACCGCCAATTATCGCGAGCCGGATCCGGACTGCGATCTCGACGTGACGCCCAACGTGGCGCGCGAACGCAAGATCCGCGCGGCGCTGAGCAACAGTTTCGCTTTCGGCGGGACCAATGCGGTGCTGGCCTTCAAGGCAGTCTGATCGCGGCCGGCCGGTCGACCATGCGCGCATGGCGGGCCGATTGGGCGGTGTATTGATCCCGGCTGGCCGGGATCCTAATTCTCTTCCACCCGCCATGAGCGCCGCCCGGCGCCGATCCGCTTCCGGAGTTTGCGATGACCGACCTGTCCGCCTTTCCGATCACCAAGCGCTGGCCGGCCAAGCATCCCGAGCGCCTGCAGCTCTATTCCGCCACCACACCCAACGGCGTGAAGATCTCGATCGCGCTGGAGGAGATCGGCCTGCCCTATGAGCCGCATTACGTCGATATCGGCAAGAACGAGAGCTGGACGCCCGAATTCCTGTCGCTCAACCCGAACGGCAAGATACCGGCGATCGTCGACCCGGACGGCCCCGGCGGCAAGCCG
>JAFKFE010000301.1 GCA_017308345.1 Alphaproteobacteria bacterium
GCCGGCACCTTCGAGGGCGCCAAGCGCATCGGCTATGGCGCGCGAGCCATCACCGAGGGCGGCTGGCAGTCAGTGCCGAAGCTCTCTTTCCCGGGCGGCGTGCTGATGGGCTGCGCGGCCGGCTTCGTCAACGTGCCGCGCATCAAGGGTTCGCACAATGCGGTGCTTTCCGGCATGCTGGCGGCCGAGCATGTGGCCGAGGCGATCGCCGCCGGTCGCGCCAATGACGAGCTTGCCGCCTATGAGGAGGCCTGGCGCGGCAGCGACATCGGCAAGGACCTCAGGAAGGTGCGCAACGTCAAGCCGCTCTGGTCGCGCTTCGGCACCATCGTCGGCGTCGGTATCGGCGGGCTGGACATGTGGCTGAACACGCTGTTCGGCTTCTCGCCCTTCGGCACGCTGAAGCACGGCAAGGCCGACTACGCGGCGCTCGAGCCGGCGGCCAGGCACCACAAGATCGCCTATCCCAAGCCGGATGGCGTGCTGACCTTCGACCGGCTCTCCTCGGTGTTCCTGTCCAACACCAACCACGAGGAAAATGAGCCGGTGCATCTGATCGTCGGCGACATGGGCCTGCAGCAGCGTTCCGAGCACGACGTCTTTGCCGGCCCCTCGACCCGCTACTGCCCGGCCGGTGTTTACGAATGGGTGGACAAGGACGGCAACGCCGCCGCCGATCCGTCGGCCAAGGACGTGCGCTTCGTCATCAACGCGCAGAACTGCGTCCACTGCAAGACCTGCGACATCAAGGACCCGAACCAGAACATCAACTGGGTGCCGCCGCAGGGCGGCGAAGGCCCGGTTTATCAAGGCATGTGAGCGGCCGGGGTCATTTCAACCGCTGTTCCGGGGAAGCCGCCAAGCCCGTTGAAGCCGCGCGCCGAGTGTGGTCTCTTCGTCGCACAAGGAGGCGGACATGCGGCGGATCGGCCTGGCAATAATAGCAGCTGCCTGCGTGCTTACGTGCGGGGCCGCTTCCGCCGGCACCAAGCTGACCGTTCATGTGCGCACCTATGATGTCGCGGGCAGCACCGGCGCGGAACTGGTCGAGGCGATGGACGGCCTGGGGCCGAGGCACGGCCATGCCACGCGCGCCATCGCCGAGACCGGCTATACCGTGCATTGGAAACTCGACGTGACGCGGGACAACGGCATCTGCCGGCTGCGCCAGGCCAATGGCACGATCGACCTGACCTACACCTTTCCCCGTCGCATTTCTCCGTCCGGCCCAGCCCTGAGCAAGCGCTGGGAGCACTTCATGGTCGGCGTGCGCCAGCATGAGCACACTCATGGCCGCATCGCCAAACAGATGATGCGGGCGACCGACACGGCGCTTGCCGGGCTCGAGCGGCCGGACAATTGGTTCTGCACTGGCCTTCGCTGGGATGCCAGGCGCCGCATCAACGCCATCTATGCCGATTATGAGGCCAGGCAGAACGCGTTCGATGCGCGCGAGCACCGCGACGGCGGCCATGTCGACCGGCTGGTCCATGCGTTGATCAAAAACTAAGCCGGGACGCGCTTATCGGAGCACAGCAGTCGACACCGCGTGCGTTGGGCCTGCCTGACCACGCCGCTTGCCGAACCCCTCGTTCGCCGCCAGCGCCGACTTATGCTCGTCCTCGGGCGCGTTGCTGTCGGGCGGCAGCGTGAATTCGACCAGCACCGGCAGATGGTCGGAGCCGGTATCCTCCAGTCGGGTCGACGACAGGATCGTCACCCCGCCCTTGCTGAACACCTGGTCGATCGGCAGGCCCGCATAGCGGCGCAGGAAATCGGGCAGGGTGCGGTGGATCCAGGTCGGGCCGGCCGAGGGCATCGGCGTCATGCCGCTGAGCCGCGCCACCCGTCGCACCGCCGCGCTCCACGGCACGGCGTTGCAGTCGCCGGCCATGATGGCGGTTTCGCCGATCGCGGCCAGCGGCTCCGCCAGTTCGCCGATCTGCCAATACTGCTCCTTCGGCCACGGCCAGCTCAGATGGATCGCGACGACGTCGACCGGAACGCCGTTGAAGTCGATCGTGGCGGTCGCCATCGCCCCGCGCGGCTCGCAACGCGGCGCGGTGCCGGCCGCGAAAGGACGGCGCGACAAGAGCGCCACGCCGAATATGCCGTTGGGATAGTCGCAAAGGATGCGATAGGGGTAGGCGCTCGCAATATAGCCGAGCTCTTTCGTCCACATGCCGGACACTTCGTCGAGCGTGATCACGTCCGGATTGGTCCGTCTTCGGCGTCGGGTTGTTGAAGCGCAGGTTCATCTGCAGCAGGCTGTAGACGATCCGGTCGGTTGGCTTTGCGATCGCCTGCTGCGGCGACAATCTGGGCAGCGCGCTCGTCGTCGTGGCGAAGCAGGCGATGGCGAAGACCAGCGCCGCGACCGCCTGCAGCCGGTAGGAACCGGCAAGCAGCGACAGCGCGAGCAAGGCCGTCAGCACGCTCAGATGCATGCGGAAATGCGAGAAGGAATCGAAGGCCGGATGCAGCGCGCCGAAGAACCCGGCCAGCAGCGCGGCCGAGAATGCCGTCATCGCCAGGAATGTCAGCTGAGCCATCATGCTCAAGCGCGCACTGCCCGTTGTCATCTGCTCCGACCGTCCAGGATATTCATCATCTCGCGGTGACGGCGAAATGTCCTGTCTCCTTGTTTCGAGGCAATTTCGGACGGAAAACCGCTACGCACTTTTCCTGAAATTGCTCCGGGCTATCCGTTCGGACCGCTTATCGGCCAAATTACGGCCAGGCAAGACGACCGATCGCCTCGCCGGTCGCCGGCCGGCGCGCGGCTACTGGAACGCCGTTTCCGAGAAACTTCTGAGCTTGCGCGAATGCAGCCGCTCCATCGGCATTTCGGCGAGCTTCTCCATCGCCCTGATGCCGATGGTGAGATGCTGCGCCACCTGCCGTTTGTAGAACTCGGTCGCCATGCCCGGCAGTTTCAGCTCGCCATGCAGCGGCTTGTCGGAAACGCACAGCAGCGTCCCGTAGGGCACGCGGAAGCGGAAGCCGTTGGCGGCGATGGTGGCCGATTCCATGTCGAGCGCGATGGCGCGCGACTGCGACAGGCGCTGCACCGGCCCGCGCTGGTCGCGCAGTTCCCAGTTGCGGTTGTCGATGGTGGCGACGGTGCCGGTGCGCATGATGCGCTTGAGGTCGTAGCCGGACAGACCGGTGACCTCGGCGACCGCCTCTTGCAGCGCCACCTGGATTTCGGCCAGCGGCGGGATCGGCACCCAGACCGGCAGGTCGTCGTCCAGCACATGGTCCTCGCGCACATAGGCATGCGCCAGCACATAGTCGCCAAGCGCCTGCGTGTTGCGCAGGCCGGCGCAATGGCCCAGCATCACCCAGGC
>JAFKFE010000302.1 GCA_017308345.1 Alphaproteobacteria bacterium
AGCTCGACGTCGTTGTTCTTGCCGGCATGCGCGAGGCGCTTGTAGTGGTTGTGGACAGCCACCGACAGCACGCGCTTGGCGTAGGGCTGGCCGATGACATAGTCGTCGAGGACCTTGAGGATCTCCTGCGGGGTCGGCACGCCCTCGCGCGACTTCACCATCGAGGTCTTGTTCTCCTCGCGGATGATGTCCATGCACAGTTCGACGCATTCGTCGCAGATGAAGACCGTCGGGCCGGCGATCAGCTTGCGGACTTCGTGCTGGCTCTTGCCGCAAAACGAGCAGTAAAGCGTGTTCTTTGAATCACCGCCGCCGTTGCTGACCTTGCTCATTTTTCTGTCCTTTCACCGACGCCCGCCGATGGCCTGGCTTTGAGTGACGTCTCACCAATCTATCGCGGGAATCCGCCACCGCCAGTGTCCCAGCTCACACAGCGCATTCCGTACGAAACACAAATCAGAAAACGCGGCAATGATTCGCAGCAACCCCACGCAAAGCTAAGCCGTCGAAAATCAACATAGCCTTAACGTAGGCAATCCCAACGCCTGAGGGAACAGCCAAATGTGGCCGAAATGCCGCAAGCCGCGCCAAAAGCGCGTTATGCCGCCATTTGCGGTCGATGGTCAGGCTGAAGCCGCGGCCGTCTCGGTGACCTCGCGGCTTGAGATGACCTTGTCGATCAGACCGAAATCCTTGGCCTCGTCCGCGGTCATGAAATGGTCGCGGTCAAGCGTCCTCTCGATCTCTTAGTAGCTCTTGCCGGTGTGCTTGACATAGACCTCGTTCAAGCGGCGCTTCAGCTTGATGATGTCCTGCGCATGACGTTCGATGTCCGAGGCCTGACCTTGGAAGCCGCCGGACGGCTGATGGACCATGATGCGGGCGTTCGGCGTGGCGAAACGCATGTCCTTGTGGCCGGCGGTCAAAAGCAGCGAGCCCATCGAGGCCGCCTGGCCGATGCAGAGCGTGGACACCGCCGGCTTGATGAACTGCATGGTGTCGTAGATCGCCATGCGCGAGGTGACGACGCCGCCCGGCGAATTGATATAGAGGTTGATTTCCTTCTTGGGATTCTCCGCCTCGAGGAACAAAAGCTGTGCACAAACCAGCGTCGCCATCCCGTCCTCGACCGGACCGGTGATGAAGATGATGCGTTCCTTCAAGAGGCGCGAGAAAATGTCATAGGCGCGCTCGCCGCGATTGGTCTGCTCGACCACCATCGGAACGAGGTTCATGTAGGTTTCAACGGGGTTCTTCATGGACTACCCTTGTTGGAGATGGATCCCGGCACGTTGGCATGTGAGCAATCGCGCGGAATCGTTCTGGATCTGTTACCGACCTAGATAGGATGCCGGCTCACCCTAGCGCAAGGCCGCCACTCCTAGCCATCTGGTTAAGTCGAGTAAAGCGCCGAGGTGCAGGAAAGACGCCTTGGCCCAGCGAAACGGGCCCAATCCGGGCCGGCTTGGCGAAGCCATCCGCAAGGTAGCAATTCCTTAACCGCGCCGCTTAACGAAAAGCCTTGAAATCCCTGTCCGCCCCCGGACCTTCCGCTACAGTCCTGCGTTGTGAAGGCGTCCTTTTTCAACGGGGGAATGTCATGATCCGCAAACACTGCGCATCGCTGGCGGCAATCGCGATGCTTGCCAGCGTCTCAGGAACCGCCGCCGGCGGCCGCGCGCTCGAATGCTACGAGCCGATCCACAGGCCGGCGCTCTACGACACCGTCTACGAGAATGTGATGGTGAACCCCGGCGGACGGGTGGTCGATTACGACGCGCCGATCTTCGGCACCTATCAAAGCGTGGACCAGATCGCGCCTCCGCGCGTCACCTATGAGACCGTGCCTGCCGTCACGCGCACGATCTACCACACGGTGAAGGTCGACGATGGCGGCTATGCGTGGGAATGGCGCGTCATCCACGGCCGCAAGGTGCTGTGCAAGGTATGGCGCAAGGCCCGCTATGCGCGCGTCGCAGAAACGGTCGTGGTTCAACCGGAGCGTGTCCGGCGCGTCTTTCGGCCGGCGGAATATGAAGCGGTGGCCCACGAAGTGCTGGTGCGGCCGCAACAGGTCCGCATCCGGGAAATCCCGCCGTCATACGCGACGGTGGCGCGACGGGTGGTGGTGCGGGAAGGCTCGACAAGCTGGCGGCGGGTGCACATTCCCCGGCATTGCCAGGATTAGGCGCCAACTCGCCTGCGGGTTGCAGCCGGCCGGGC
>JAFKFE010000303.1 GCA_017308345.1 Alphaproteobacteria bacterium
TGCTGCTGGTCACTCTGTTGCTGGCCGTCCACGGCGGGTGCGACATGCTCCGCCGGCTGTTCAGCCGCAGCTGCCTCGATCTGCTGCTGGTTGCGCTTCTTCTTGCGCGGCGGCTGCTCGTCGGTCGCGGGCTGGCCACCCTGATCGGCGGGCGCCACTTCGATCTGCCGCTGTTGATCGCGTTTCTTGCGCGGCTTGATCGGCTGCTCATCGATCACCGCCTGGCCGCCCTGGTCGGCGGGTGCTGCCTCGATCTGCTGCTGTTGGTCGCGCTTCTTGCGCGGTTTGAACTGCTGCTCGGTGGGGGCAGCTTCCCCGGACTGGCCGTTGTCCATCTGCTGCTGCTCTTGCCGCTTCTTGCGGGGCTTCTGCTCGGCCTCGGCAGGCGCGGCTTGTTCGGTTGCCGGCGCCGATTCGCTTTGCTGCTGCTGGTCGCGCTTCTTTTTCCGTGGCTGTTCGCCACCCTGTTGGCCGCCTTGGGCGCATTCCTCGGCCGACTGGCCTTCGGCGCAGGCGGCCTGCGCGAGAACGAGCGGCGCGCCATGCAGGCTGCCCGAAGGGACACCCCCCTGCAGCGGGTACGCGCCCAACGGGGCGGATGCCATGAGCAGGCCGATTGCCGTGCCCGCCAAGATCCGTGGTTGGCGTTTCATATGAATTTTCTCCTAGTGGGGTCCCATCCCTGCCCAAACTTTCGTTGACCGCAATTGGTTCCGCCGGGCATTGGCGCCAACCAAGGATGCCTGGCCGGCGTTTTGAAGGCAATTTCGTGTTTTTCTAATGTTGATACCGGGTCACCGCGACAGCAGCGCTTGACCGGAACGCCGCGGAAGGCCAAATCCACCAAGATGACCGCTCCCTTCTGGAAAACCAAGACGCTTGAGGCGATGACCCCAGCCGAGTGGGAATCGCTTTGCGACGGCTGCGGCAAATGTTGCCTGTCGAAGCTCGAGGACGAGGACACGGGCGAAATCTTCTGGACAAGCGTCGGCTGCCGGCTGTTCGACGCTGAACACTGCCGCTGCTCCGACTATGCCAACCGCCTGGCGCGGGTGCCCGACTGCGTCGGGCTGACGCCGCAGAATGTGCGCACCATCACCTGGCTGCCAAAGACCTGCGCCTACCGGCTGATCGCCGAGGGGCATGACCTCTACTGGTGGCACAGGCTTGTCTCGGGAAGCGCCGCGACGGTGCATGAAGCCGGCATTTCGATCCGGGGCCGGGTGAAGGCCAAGGAAACCGACCTTGCCGATCCGGATGACTATTTTGATTACATACTTGATGACGAACCCTGACGGGTTTGCGTTTTGACGACGAAGGAACGACGAACCCTGCGGGTTCGCGTTTTGATGACGAGCCCTCACGGGCTCGCATCTTGATGACGAACCGTAACCGGTTCGCAACGCTTATTGATGACGAACCCTGAAGCGTCCGCGTTTAAGGACGAACCGTCATGAGTTCGCGTTTAAGCACCGCGAGCGACGAACCCTGGCGGGTTCGCGCTTGGGTGGCGTGTTAGAGCGACGGGCGACGAACCCTGTCGGGTTCGCGCCTATATGAACCGGACATGAATGGCCGGTTCGCGGAAAGTTCAGACACAAAAAGCCATTTTCCAATCATTGGTTCGCCAATCATCAGTGTGAGAGGGCGAAAGCCCACAACAAGGAGAGAAGACGATGTTCAACACGATCAAGACGGCAGCCCTTTCGGCCCTTGTCGGGCTTGGCACCTTGGCCGCCATCCCGGCGCATGCGGACAGCCTCTATCTCGGTTTCGGCAACAACCAGGATCCGCGCTTCGGCGTCTATACGGGCGACGATGACGGCTACTACCGCCGGGACTGGCGCCGTGACCGCGACTGGCGCGGCTGCTCGCCGGAGCGCGCCCTCGGCAAGGCCGAGCGCATGGGGGTGCATAGCGCCCGCATCGTCGACATGAACCGCCGTACCGTGAAGGTGGCCGGCCGCCAATGTGGCGATCGTGTCGTGGTGGTGTTCGCCAACGAACGCGGCTGTCCGATCATCTATCGCTGAGACCGAAGCTGGAAGGACGATCCTCTGCGAGGATCGCCTCTGAGCATGATCCTCCGGGAGGATCAGTCATGAGTGGCTGAGCCCCTTCAACCGACCGAAGCGTGCGGCTCGAAAAAACCGCGGAGGATCAGATCCTCCGGGGTTTTTTGCTGCTGGTCCGGCCATCGGCCGGGCGTCATTTCAGC
>JAFKFE010000304.1 GCA_017308345.1 Alphaproteobacteria bacterium
AGGTCGTCGAGCAGGCGCTTGCGCCAGGCCGCGCCGCCCTGGAACGTCAGGGCCGAATAGAGTTGGTTCGGACACTGGTCGATCCACTGCCGAAGCTTCTCGCCGCCCGCCTCGGCGAAGGCGGCCTGCTGCAGCTTGCCATGCTTGATGATGACGACGTCCCAGCCGAAATTGCGGAAGATCGCCTCGAAGCGGGCCCACAGGCCTTCTCGCACGACGGCATCCAGGGACTGGCGGTTGTAGTCGACCACCCACCAGGTGTTGCGGACCCCATGCTTCCAGCCTTCCAGCAAGGCTTCGAAGATGTTGCCCTCATCCATCTCCGCATCGCCGATCAGCGCCACCATCTTGCCTTCCGGCAACGCGCCGCCCCAGCCCTTGGTGCGGATGTAGTCCTGCGCGAGGGACGCAAACAGCGTCTGCGCCACGCCGAGGCCGACCGAACCGGTGGAGAAGTCGACGTCGTCGGCGTCCTTGGTGCGCGATGGATAGGACTGCGCGCCCTTGTAGCCACGGAAATTCTTCAGCTTCTCGAGCTTCTGGTTGCCCAGAAGATACTGGATCGCGTGGAAGATGGGGCTTGCATGTGGCTTCACCGCGACGCGATCTTCCGGACGCAGCACGCAGAAGTAGAGCGCGGTCATGATGGTCGCGAGCGAGGCGGACGAAGCCTGATGTCCGCCGACCTTGAGGCCGTCGCCATTGTCGCGCAGATGGTTGGCGTTATGGATCATCCAGGTCGCCAACCAGAGCACCTTGCGCTCCAATTCGCTCAACTTCGCCAGCCGATCGTCTTGCATCTATCTGCGAGCCCCATTGCGTGTAACGGAAGCGTAATCACGACGTGGAAGCGAATGCGGTCAATTTGGCATTGTCAGAGAGAAAGTTTTGGCACAAAAGAGTTGCAATTCTGGGATTATGAGGTGAAACGTGCCAAATCTGGAGATGGACGACATCGACAGGAAGATAGTTTCCGCCCTTCAATCCGACGGCAAGATCACGGTCAACGAGCTCGCGGAAACGGTTGGCCTTTCCGCGTCGCCCTGCGCACGCCGCGTGCGGCTGCTGGAGCAGGCAGGCATCATCAAGGGCTACGCCGCCATAATCGACCAGAAGAAGGTCGGATTGCCGATCAGCGCCTTCGCCTCGATCAAGATGGAGCGTCAGCGCGAGGACGCGCTGGAGCGGTTCTCCAAGGCTGTCGCGCGCTGGCCGGAAGTGGTCGACTGCTATCTGATGACCGGGCAACGCGACTATCTGCTGCGCATTGTCGTGAAAGACCTCGAAGCCTACGAGCAATTCCTGGCCGACAAGCTGACGCGGCTGGACGGCGTGGCGTCGATCGAGACGAGCTTTGCGCTAAAGCAGGTGAAGCGATCGGAAGTGCTTCCGATCGCATAAGCCTGTCTTCTTCCGCGGGCTCAAGCAGCTCCGCCGTCCAGTGGATTCAGGATATGGGGCATTTGCAGCGCTCTCCGCCGGCTCCCTGCATCTTGCTCTCGGTCATCCCTTGCGTTCCTGCAGGATGTTGCCGCCATCCACGACGAGAACGGCGCCGTTGACATAACTGGCTCCGTCGGATGCCAGAAACAACACGGCGGCAGCGACTTCCCCAGGGCTCCCGGCGCGCCCGAGCGGCGTGTTCCGGGCGGCGGCAAGTTCCTCCGGCGTCGAGGCGCCCGTCGCGACCCAGCCCGGCGCCACGGCGTTGACCGTGACGCCGCTGCGGCCGACCTCCAGGGCAAGCGCGTGCGTCAGCCCGATCATGCCGGCCTTGGCCGCGGAATAGGCGGCCTCGCCTTCATTGGAGACGTAAGGCCCCGTCACCGAGGCCATGTTGACGACCCGCCCATGGCCGCGTCGCACCATGCCGGACAGAAATCCGCGCGTGCTCAAAAAGGCGGTTTTCAGGCTGACATCGATGCCGCGGTCCCAGTCGCTTTCGCTGAGATCGAGAAATCGCCGTTGCAACGCCGGCTGGCCGACGGTGCCCATCCCGGCATTGTTGACGAGGATATCGATCTCGCCGGCCTCGGAGCGCAAACGCTCGACATCGCCCGAAAGCGTCAGGTCTGCCACGAGGGCGCGGACATCCAGCCCATCCGCCCGCAGTTCCTGCGCCCGTTGCTCCACCCGCGCGGACGAAGCGGTGATGACGACCGAAAGACCGGCCTCGCCCAGCGCACGCGCGGTCGCGATCCCGATGCCGTCGGCGGCC
>JAFKFE010000305.1 GCA_017308345.1 Alphaproteobacteria bacterium
AAGAAAGCTGATCCTATCATCGTCCATCCCGATATCCGCCGCTCGCTGATGACCATGAAGGCCTTCAACGAGGGCGGCCGGGCGCTGGCGTTGTGGACGGCGATCAAGTCCGACGTCGCGCATCGCTCCGGTGACGACAAGGACCGCCAGGCAGCCGACGACTACACCGGGCTGATGACGCCGGTGGTCAAGGGCGTGCTCACCGACAAGGGTTTCGATCACGCGGTGATGGCGCAGCAGGTGTTCGGCGGCCATGGCTATATCGAGGAGCACGGCATGAGCCAGTTCGTGCGCGATGCCCGCATCGCCATGATCTATGAAGGCGCCAACGGCATCCAGGCGCTCGATCTCGTCGGCCGCAAGCTGGCGCAGAATGGCGGCCGCGCCGTGCAGGCCTTTTTCAAGGAAGTCGGCGAGTTCTGCGAGGAGAACCGCGCTGATGAGAAGATGGCGCCTTTCACCAAGGCGCTGAAGAAGGGCCTCAACGACCTGCAGGCGGCCACCATGTGGCTGGTGCAGAACGCGATGGCCAAGCCGGACAATGCCGGTGCCGCCTCGACCGACTACATGCATCTCTTCGGCCTGGTAGCGCTGGGCTACATGTGGGCGCAGATGGCGAAGTCCGCGCAGGCGAAGCTCGCGGAAGGCGCCAATGGCGCCGGCGCGTTCTACGACGCCAAGCTCACGACGGCGCGCTTCTTCATGGAGCGCATCATGCCGGAAACGGCGACGCGTCTCGCCCGCATTTCCAGTGGCGCGGACACGCTAATGGCGCTGCCGGCGGAAGCGTTCTAGGTTTGGCGGACCGGCCCCGGGGCCGGTCCCCACAATTGTCGGAACGCGGAGGAAATCGTGGCGACAAATCCAGCCGAAATTCTTGGCCTGCCAAAGCCCGCCTGGGCGGCGGACGAGGTCGGAATGCTCTACGACATGGCATCCCGCTTCATGTCGGAAGAGATCGCGCCGCGCTAAGACGAGTTCGAGAAGAACGAGATGTTCGACCGCGAGAGCTGGCTGAAGGCCGGCGCCGCCGGCCTGCTCTGCGCCTCCATGCCGGAGAAATACGGCGGTTCGGGCGGCACCTTCGCGCATGAGAGCGCCATCATCGAGGCGATCGGCCATGTCGGGGTCGACGGCTTCGGCATCGGGCTCCACAATTCGATCGTCGCGCCCTACATCCTGCATTACGGCTCCGAGGAGCAGAAGGAGAAATGGCTGCCGAAGCTTGCGACCGGCGAACTGATCGGCGCCATCGCCATGACCGAGCCCGGCGCCGGCTCCGACCTGCAGGGCGTCAAGACCCGCGCCGAGAAGGACGGCAACCATTACAAGATCAGCGGTTCCAAAACCTTCATCACCAATGGCCAGCTCGCCAACCTGATCATCGTCGTCACCAAGACCGATCCGGACAAGGGCGCCAAGGGCACCTCGCTGATCGTCGTCGAGACCGACCAGGTCGAAGGTTTTCAACGCGGCCGCAACCTCGACAAGATCGGGCTGAAGTCGAACGACACGTCCGAGCTCTTCTTCAACGACGTGCGCGTGCCGACCTCTAACCTGCTCGGCCACGAGGAGGGCAAGGGCTTCGTCCAGCTGATGCAGCAACTGCCGCAGGAGCGGCTGCAGATCGGCACCGGGGCGATCGCCATGATCGAGCGGGCGCTGGCGCTCACCATCGACTACGTCAAGGAACGCAAGGCCTTCGGCAAGGCGGTCATCGATTTCCAGAACACCCAGTTCAAGCTGGCCGAATTGAAGACCGAGGCCACGATCGGCCGCGTCTTCTACAATGACTGCGTCGCCCGCCATATCGACGGCGGCCTCGATCCGGTGACCGCCTCGATGGCCAAGTACTGGCTCAGCGACCTGCAGGGCAAAGTCGTCGACGAATGCCTTCAATTGCACGGCGGCTATGGCTACATGAATGAATATCCGATCGCCCGCATGTACCGCGACGCCCGCGTCCAGCGCATCTACGGCGGCACCAACGAAATCATGAAATTGCTGATCGGGCGCTCTCTGTGAGCGCCGCGGCCGGCAAAGCCAGGGAGCACGAAAATGACTGAGGCTTATGTCTATGACGCCGTGCGCACGCCGCGCGGCAGGGGCAAGAAGGATGGGTCGCTGCACGAGGTGCCGGCGGTGCGGCTCGCGGCCAGGACGCTGGAAGCCCTGCGCGACCGCAACGGGCTCGACACCGGCAATGTCGACG
>JAFKFE010000306.1 GCA_017308345.1 Alphaproteobacteria bacterium
CGTTCATCAGCACCGTGTCGCGATAGGCGCCGGCGGCGCCGCCCAGCATATCGCGCAGTTGCCTGGCATTGTAGGCCGCGTCGCCGCCGCGCAGCTCTTCCTGGGTGTGCCGCCTCAGTCCGACGGCTTCCGGCGTCAAGGTGAAGGTGCGGATCTCTCCGCCCGCCAGCTCCGCAACCTGGGTCTCGCCCGTGGTGGTGATCTCGTCATAGCCATCGCCATGGACGACCCAGGCGTGCTCGGCGCCCAGCGCCTTCAACGTCTCGGCCACCGGCATGATCCACTCCGGCAGGAAAACGCCGACCATCTGGCGGCTGACGCCGGCGGGATTGGACAGCGGTCCAAGCAGGTTGAAGATGGTTCGCGTGCCGAGCTCGACGCGGGTCGGCCCGACATGCTTCATCGCCGGATGATGCGCCGGCGCGAACATTAAACCGACGCCGGCCTCACGGATGCAGCGTCCGATCATTTCCGGCGAGATGTCGATCTTGACGCCAAGCGCCATCAGCACATCGGCGGAGCCGGTCTGCGAGGACAGGCCGCGATTGCCGTGCTTGGCCACCGGCACGCCGGCGGCGGCGATGACGAAGGCCGAGGCGGTCGAGATGTTGACCGAGTGCGAGTTGTCCCCGCCGGTCCCGACGATGTCGATCGCGCCTTTCGGCGCCTCGACGCGCAGCATCTTGGCGCGCATGGTGGCGACGGCGCCGGCGATCTCGCCCACCGTCTCGCCGCGCACGCGCAGCGCCATCAGGAAGCCGCCGATCTGGCCGGGCGTGGCGTCGCCCGACATGATGATGTCGAAGGCATCGCGCGCTTCCTCGAAGGAAAGCGCGGTGCCGGCGGCGACCTTGGCTATGTGTGTCTTCAGCGCGCTCATCGTGTCTGTGCTTGCGAAACGGCGTTCGGATCGATGCGAACGTCATATTGCGTTTGCAGTTGCGCCACCAACTGGTCGAGCAGATCGTCGGACATGCCGGCGCCGAAGGACTTCTGCGCCTCGTCCGGCACCGCGCTGCCGTCGGCGCCCGCCGGCTCGAAGACCTCGGCGACCTTGAACAGGATCTGACCGTCGCCGGTGGGCGAGGGGACCAGACCGGTGCCGCCTTCGCCGACGCCGAACATCGCCGCGGCGCCTTCCTTGCCGAAATCGGCATCGTCGGCTTCGCGCTTCAAGCCGCGCTTGGTCTGCTTGTCGAGCTTGAGCTCGCCCGCGATGACGTCGAGCGTGGTGCCGGCCTTGAGGCGCTTCTCCAGTTCCTGCGCCTTGGCGTCGAGCCGCTTGTCGGTCTCGGCCTCCGTCCAGTCGGTCACGACCTTCTTGCGGACCTCGTCGAGCGTGCGGTCGCGCGCCGGCGTGATGGACTGCACCTCGTAGAAGACGAAACCATTGTCGGCGGTCGTCAGGCCTTCATTCTCGGTATTGGGCTCGGCCGCGAACACCGACTTGATGAGATCGGCCGATTCCGGCAGGTCATTGACGATCGTGCCATCCGGCCGCTGGCCGGTCCGGTCGATGGCGTCGATGGTGACGACCTTGAGCTTCAGCTTGTCGGCGGCCTGGGCAAGCGAGGCGCCCGAGGCGCGCGTATCTTCATAGCTGTCATGCACGTCGAGCAGGATGCGGCTTGCTTCGCCCAGCGCCAGGTCCTTGCGGATCTGGTCGGATACTTCCGAAAGCGGCTTCACCACCTGCGGCTTGATCTCGGTGACACGCAGGAGCACCGGGCCGAAGGCGCCCTGGACGACCTGGCTTACCTCGTTGGCGTTGAGCGAGAAGGCCGCGTCGGCAACCGCCTTGTCGGCGATCTTGTCCCTGGCCAGAGTGCCGAGCAGCGTGTCGGCCTGCGTCTTGCCCTCGGCGGTAACGAGCTTGTCGAAAGTAGCGCCGGCCTTCAGGGAATCCAAAGCCGCCTTGGCAGCATCCGGCGTCTTGAAAACCAACTGCTCGATGGTGCGCATCTCGGGCGTCGTGTAGCGCGCGACATTCTTGTTGTAGTCGTCGCTGACCTGGCTGTCGGTCACCGCGGTCGGATCCATGATGTCCCGCGGCTCCAGCCGGACATAGGAGAATTTCCGGTACTCCGGCGCGGCGTAGGTCTTCTTGTTGGCGTCGAAATAGGCGGTGAGGGCGCTGTCCGACGGCGCCTCGATCGGCTGCACGAGTGTCTTGGGCAGCACGAGATAGTCGATCGTGCGATCCTCGCCGC
>JAFKFE010000307.1 GCA_017308345.1 Alphaproteobacteria bacterium
AACGACGAAGGCCACCTGGTTTCGTCTGCCGAGGGCGAGGACTGGACCGAATGCACGGTCGGCCCGTTGAGCAGCTACTCCTCCTACGGGGAGCAGCGGATCAACTACGGCCCTGGCGCCGAGTACCAGATCCGGGGCCTCGTCTCCCTCCTGCGCCAAGCCTACGAGCTCGGCCAGCGGGCCAAGCTCTGCCAAATCCAAAACATGCTGGGGATCAAACCATGATCGACCACGACCTGAAAGTCCTGCGCGCCGTCGCAGGCGACCCTGACGCCATTGACGGATGGGGCGCCGCTGTCGGCGCCTCGCTCGGCTACCTACAGGGCTCCGGCTACGTCACCCGCGGCATGCGCCCCGAGGTGACCGCGAAGGGCCGAGCCTACCTCCGGGAGCACCCGGTGGGTGACTGCCGAAACGGAGGCAAGCATGGTCCCTGGACCCACACCTACATGGGTTCATCGTGCGACACCTGTGGCTTCTTCACAGATGTCTGACCTCGACGCCCAGCTCGAAGCCGCCCGCGCCGAGGTGGCGCGGATCGAGCGCGAGATCGCCGCCGGGCCGTGCTGGACGCACGGCCACACCTGGACATTTCTCGGCGGCGCCAACGCCGGGTGCTGCGACACCTGCAACTGCTCGGTGTCGGTCCATGTCTGCGCCAAGTGCGGAGACTGTGATTACGGCGTCAACGAGGAAGCGGTCCAGATCCGCAAAGAATGTGAGACGCGAAATGGATGAGATCTTCAAGCAGGTGCTGGGCGTGGTCGATCAGCACCGCCAGGTTTACGCCGCGGAGCGCGATGACTTGATGCACCGTGGCAAAGCAACCGCGGTCGTCTGGAGGGACTTCGTCAGGGTCTGCGACAGCATCGAGCAAGGCATCAAGGCTCTAGAGCCTGACCCATCATACGAGCGGCTCAAGACCGAGCGGGACGCCTACAAGCTCGCCTGCGAGCGCGCCGGCGTCTGCATGTCCTGTGTGGTCCAGGCGCCGGAGACCTACGGCTGTCCGGACTGCATGAACACCGGCTGGCAGCAGGGCGATCCGTACGAGCGCATCAAGCAGCTGGAAGCGCCCATCACCACCGAGCTCGGCCCTGACGGCAAGGAGCGGGCCAAGACATCGGCCGGCTTCGATCACGTCGAAGCGGTGAAGCCCAGGGCCGATGGCTGGCACGGGCTCTCACCGTGGTTCCACGGGTGGGCCGTGCGCGAGGCCTTCGTGGCCGGCGCCGAGTGGCAGGAAAAGAGGAGACTGAAATGAGGCTGGTCACGCTGGAGGCCGACGACGTTCGGACCTTGCTGAAAAGCGCGGGCTTCAAGAACACCACCAAAATCGAGCGAATGATTGGAGGGCGAACACATCTGCGATGCCACCCGGCCGTGGTCGAAATGTTGAGGGAGGCCTGCAATGGATGACGGCGTCTCGCTCCGCGACTACCAGGTCGCGGACCTGGCCTACTATATCCGCAATCCGAAATGGCTGAACCTGTCCGACCCGGGCACCGGCAAGACGCCTTCGGTCTGCGTCTACCAGTGGTATCTCTGGGACAAGCTCGGCATCGGGTCGGCGTTCGTCATGCCCCTCTCGCTGCTGAAGAAGAACCGCGATGAGATCCTCCGGTTCACACACTTCAAGCCGGACGAGGTGACGATCGTCACCGGGCTCCGGCCACTCTCCCCCGCGCAGAAGAAGCTCGCCGAGACCCTGCTGGACTGGCACAGCATGCCGCGCAGTCGTCCCTACGAGCTGTTCGGCACGCAGAAAATCACCTACCGGGCTCTGCGCGAGGCCGGCGTGGCGCGCGCCGACATGACCATCGACCGGCGGATGCTGGAGGCCAGGACCAAGCTGCCGTACGAGCTCGCCAACCCCGGGAACACGAAGGTGTTCCTGATGGGGTTCGACGCGTTCTCGACCCACTGGATGCACCTGCCGAAACACGTCAAGGCGGTCCAGGTCGACGAGATCCACAAGGGCTACAAGGGCGACAGCTCCCAGCGCACGCAAGGCTTCTACGACAGCTTCTTCCGCGGGCCGATGGAGTATTTCGGCGGCATGACCGGTACACTGGTCTCCGGCCGCCTGGACAGCGCCTATCCGGCCATCCGCGTCATCGAGCCTCGCTACTACCCCTCCTACAAGGGCTTCTATTACTACCACGCGATCGACGACCCGATCACCGGGAAGCTGAAGGCTTGG
>JAFKFE010000308.1:0-560 GCA_017308345.1 Alphaproteobacteria bacterium
GTCCGAGTGACCGACAAGCCAATTCCATTCGGGCGACAGTTCCCCGATAAGATCGTCCTCCAGCCAGCAGAAACGGTGGAGATCCCGCCCGGGCACGGTGTTGACAAGTTCAACAGTCAGAGCCTTGTTGGCCGGATGGTCGCAGTTGAAAAGCATCACGCTCGACCAGTTCTTGCGGGCATAACGGAGCTGGGCTTGCCCATCCATTTTGACTGCGTCCGTCGGCTGGTGATTGTGCTTGACAACCATCACCGCCTTTGACGGGTCCGCGAGACCGAAGAGACGCTGCAGGTCCCTGCGCACCAGCATATCGCAGTCCATGAACAGGGCCCAACCCGAGCTCGCCAGATGCGGCACCAGGAAGCGAGAGCAGGCGAACTCCGTTGCCATTGGAGCTTCGGAAATCTCATCCCACAGGCGGCCGTCCTTCCGGCTCGTCGGGCGGGTGTAGAGCCCTCTGGCCCGCAGGTCCGCCAAGACCACCCCGCGCGCCGATACAGGTGAGATCATGTGTCGTCTGATTGAGTTGCGCGCAACCGCGAACGCATCGATTTCACGAG
>JAFKFE010000308.1:618-3899 GCA_017308345.1 Alphaproteobacteria bacterium
TCGGGAGATCTGCAATCCCCAGATCACTCAATTCATTTTTATCGCCCGAGTTTCACGAATGGTCGCCGTAGCGCAACCGCTTGATGGCGTTGAAGCCCATTTGCTGTATGTATAGCTTGCGCAATAGCCCGCAACCAGAAGGCCAACCGATCCATCAAGAACACCGAAGCGAATAACGTAGCTGTAAAAATATGCCCAAGATGAGTGCAACAGTGCCTTTGTTGTTGACCCTCTCTTACCGATACTTTCTATATGCCTTGAAGATGCCTCAGAGTACATCTGTATCTTGTGGTGGGCATCGCTGAGGTCGGTGATGCAGTCATGCTCCAGCGGGCAAGTCAAGCGAGACATCTTGCCCCGCAGAACCACTTTCTCGTGGACCCGATAGTCGGTGAAACGGCCTGCGTCCCTGCGAAACAGACGCAGGACACGGTCAGCGGACCAGCTTCCATATCTTACAACCCGTCCGCAAAAACGAGATCTTCTGGGGATCTCGAAGCCCGCGCAGCCCTGCGGGTCCGCAATGGCGCTTTTTATTTGTTCGGCGAGGGTGGCGTCCACCCATTCGTCGGCGTCCAATGATAAGACCCAGTCACCCGTGGCCGCGGCCAGCGCACGGCCCTTCTGGATACCGAAGCCTGGCCAGTCTTCGGTGACATGCACTTTCGCGCCCATCTCAACGGCGATTTCGCGGGTTCTGTCCGTGCTGCCATTATCGACCACGACGATTTCGTCGGCGAAGTCAACCGAACGCAAACACCGCTCGATGCAAGCCTCTTCGTTGAGGGTGATGACGATGACCGATAGCTTCGGCATCATCTTGATCCGTCTATCAACAGCCAAAGGCCGCTGGCTTTCTGATTGCTCGGCATCCGCCCCCGGGACCTCCAACGCCACGATGGCGCCGGCAAACAGCAGCACCACGAGGCACAACGAATTGGCGGGCGGTTCCACTTCCGTCCGATTTAGAACATTCGTAAGCGCAAATATGCCCTAGCGGCAGTTGCTCGCGCAAGCCCCACCCGGACGGACGATGGCAACAGTGAACGGACAGGCCCTTTGTTGGCAAAAGGAGTTGCGCCGCGGTTACACGCGGATCCGCGGTGCACGGCGCTTTTCCGCCAAAACGCTTTCATAAACGGCGAGAGTCCTGTCGATCATTGTATCAAGATCGTACCGACTGGCGGCCCTCCTGACCAAAGGCGCGGTCTCTGGAGAGCGGGAGTGCCGGAGAGCCCGGTTCAGGCTTGCCGAAAGCTCACCCGGTTCCGCAATGTCACATACCAGGGCAGGGTCGAAGCGCTCGACCAGCTCGCGGCCCCCGCACATCGTGCTCACCACGGTCGGCAGCCCGCATGCCATGGCCTCCAGAACGACGGTTCCGAAGGGCTCGTATACGGATGGAAGAGCGGCGATGTCCGCAGCCCCGTACCATGGTCGCACGTCCTTCTGGGGGCCTATGAATCTTACGCGATTACCCAGGCCGCGCTTTTGCGCGAGACGCCTGAAAGTCTCCATCCGGGTATCGTGCCCGACAACCCACAGTTCCGGACGGGACTCCAGGGTCGCGGTGGCCTCGATGAGTGGTGCGAGGCCCTTTCTTGTGAAACCGGAGCCGACGAACAGAATGACGGGCCTGTCCGCGGGAACATTCAACTGCGCTCTGACCCTTGCCCGATGCTCGTCGCGCAGCGCAACGTTGTACGCGGCGAGCGAGATACCATTTGGTATGTGGTGGATCCTGTTGCCCGGAAAGTCATAGTGGCGACGAATGTCGTCGGCCACCATTTTCGATATGGCAATTACTGCCCTTAGCCCTGCGCTTCGAAAGGTAAGCCGCTCAAGACGCAGCATTTCCTTGTGAAACAGGCTGAGACTGAGCCCCACGCCGTCCAATTTTGACAACCGGCGGCGCTCGGCGAGATAGGCCGCATGGACGCCTTCTCCGGCGCGAAAGATATCGCAGCAGGGCAACCTGTCGTTGCTCTGGACCAGCGCGGGCCCCGGATCCAGCTCTGAAATCTTGCGACAAGCCGCCGTGGCGAAGGAGCGGGCGCGCCACGCACGCGGGAAACGGCGGCCGGTGCAGCGGATAAACTCTATGCCTTCGCTCGCCGGCCAGTCGCCGGACATGATCGCGACCGCCATGTCCCGCGCGCGGAACTCCTTGGCTATGGTGTCGAGCATGATCTCGCCGCCGCCGAACGGCGAATATTGCCGGCGCACGAACAGGATCGGGTTCGCGGAATCGCGTTGAACCTGCTGATCAAGCCGTGACAAGGACATCCGATTTCTCTGCGCCTTTGACTAACCGCGCCATGTCGTTTCTACGATGCATTACGGACCGATCGTGTGTGTGATAAGTCGCGCAACAGCGATTCCGATAAAGGCTGTTTTTCGAGGTCTGCCAATGATCACCGGTCCTGTCGAGCCTATCGATACATTTGTCACTCGCGAAGCCAAAGTTGGCGCGATGCGGCGCATTGAGCGCTCTTTACGGCCAAGGTTGCGAAATCTTCGTGATCGGATCAAGGAACCATTTCTTGCGTGGACACATCCAGAGGCGTTGTCCTTCTACCAACGGACGATGCAAGGAGCATATTTGCCGGACGACCTCATTGATGTGGTTCCACAACTGAAGATCCTGTATCTGGCGATTCCGAAGGCGGCGAGCAGTCGTATCCGAAGTAATCTGGCAGCTTTGATCGGTAACGACACCACGTCGGACTGGACAAGCAACCGGAACTGGAGGGTGCATAGTCGAAAGGCGTCCGGGCTTCGGGCGCCACGTCACAGCATTCTGCAGTTTTACCGTTTGGCCGTGAGTCCCGACGCCTTGCGGTTCACCTTCGTTCGCAATCCATATGTCCGGCTGTTGTCCTGCTGGGCCGATCAATACCGCGATCATCCGCTTGTGCCCGGTTACGGCCGAGTCGAGCTCTATCTGGCCCACCGCGAAAAAGCTGATCCGACGCTGCCTTTCGGCCCGGGTAAGACGCTGTCTTTCCAAGACTTCGTTGCCTTCGCTTGCGCGACTTCCACTTGGCGCATCGACAAGCATTGGCAACTGCAAAGCGACATCGTTGAACTTCCGGGCATCACGTTCGACCTGATCGGCAAGACGGAAACCTTCGCAAGCGATTTCAATCGCGTTCTCGACCATGTCGGCGCCAGCGAAGAGGTACGGCGCGCGGCAATGCCTCCACTCCATACCTCAACCCGCCGCAGGCTCTCCGTCTATTTCTCGCCGGAGTTGGCGGGCCGCATCTATCGTGCCTATG
>JAFKFE010000309.1 GCA_017308345.1 Alphaproteobacteria bacterium
CTTTCCGGCGGCCAGCAGCAGCGCGTCGGCGTCGCCCGTGCGCTGGCCGCCGAACCCAACGTGCTTTTGATGGATGAGCCCTTCGGCGCGCTCGATCCGATCATCCGCACCAAGGCGCAGGAGGACCTGCTGGCGATCCAGAAGCGTTTCGGCACCACCATCATCCTCGTCACCCACGACATGGAGGAGGCTGTGCGTCTGGGCGACAAGATCGCCGTCATGGATGCCGGCAAGCTGGTGCAGTACGCAAAACCGGTTGAAATCCTGGCTCGACCGGCAAGCGATTTCGTCGAGACATTGGTCGGCGCCAGCGAACGGCCGTTCCGGCTGCTGTCGCTCGGGCCTGTGCGCGATGCCGTGGAGCCGGGCGGCGCGGAGGGCGATGCGATCCCCGGCGAAGCCACGCAGCGAGACGCGCTGGCCGAGCTCCTGTGGTCGGGCCGCCCCGCGCTGCCGGTGAAAGGCGCCGACGGCAAGCTGCTCGGCCGCGTCACCGTCGAGGGCCTGGTGAAACGCGCGGCGAGGCCGCAATGAAAGCCTGGCTGCCCGCGCTGCTGAGGCTGGCCGTCCTGGTGCTGCTGGTGGTCTTCATCACCAGCCCCGGCTGGTTCGAGCCACTGCTGAAACCCCTGACCGAGAACGGCGCGCCGGCGATCTACAACCAGGGTAGCCTCCTGACGCTGACCTTGCAGCATCTGCGGACCGTGCTGATCGCGACGGCGGCGGCGACAATCGTCGCGGTGGCTTTAGCCATCCTGGTCACCAGGCCGGCCGGCGCCGAGTTCCTGCCCTTGTCGCGCAGCCTGGTCAATATCGGCCAGACGTTTCCACCGGTTGCCGTGCTGGCGCTCGCGGTGCCGGCAGTCGGCTTCGGCGAGAAGCCGACGCTGATCGCGCTCTTCCTCTATGGGCTGCTGCCGATCTTCGAGAATGCGCTGACGGCGCTGACCACGCTGCCCGGCAACGTGATGGAAGCGGCGCGCGGCGCCGGCATGACCGGTTGGCAAAGACTGATGAAGGTCGAGCTGCCGCTGAGCGCCCCCGTCATCCTCGGCGGCATCCGGCTCTCGGTGGTCATCAGCCTCGCCACGGCAACCATCGGCTCGACGGTTGCCGCCAAGACGCTGGGCGAGGTCATCATCGCCGGCCTGATCTCGAACAACCTTGCCTTCGTGCTGCAGGGCGGCCTGATCGTGGCCGCGCTTGCCGTGCTGATCTATGATGCTCTGTCGGCGGTCGAGCGCTACGCCGCGCGGCGGATGGGGCAGGGGGCGGAATAGCGAGGTTCGGACATCGTTTTCGTTGATTTCCGCCATCTTTAGGAGATGGCGAACGAGCCCCGTTTTGAGTGGCTTGTTGCCATGTATCGGGATAGAGAGACGTACAATGCTTCCCTCTTTCCCATAGATGTGATGGCTGCCCGCTACCGCAGAAGTTGCCGGCCTCGCCGTTCGACAGCCTTCGCTAGGTCCTTACCTGAAATGGATTCAAGCTGCGATTTCCACTACCCTGCCGGGTACTGAAGTAACCGAGGAGGGCAGGTCCACCGAAAGACAGCCTTCGATGGCCTCACGCAGATTTGCCAGGAGTTCGTCCAGAGTTTCTCCTTCGGTCGCGCACCCTGGAATGGCGGGGACCTCGGCCCAGAACCCGCCTTCTTCCGCTTCATGAACGATAGCGTTGAACTTCATTGATCAACTCCTGTCGCCTGGAAGATATGCTTGGCATTGAGCATTTGCAAAGCGCCCGATCCTTCAGTGTCGCCAGCCTTGCCAATCCCTGGGTCCTGAGCGACCCGATGCAACGTCATTTCAATCGATCTAATTCCAGGCTCGCGCTGGCACAACGATTCCAGCCTTGGTCTTTTGGGCGAAAGCCGGGCAAAAACCGAACAATATCTTGACGTTCCAAGCCCTGTTTCGCATACACCCCAGCCAAGGGGTGGATTCCGTCCGCGGCATGCATCTCCGTTCCAACGGCCCAGGGAGGGGTTCTTTTGGGCCATCAATCGAGGAAAATCCGGCAATGACCATCATTACCGCCGTCATCGCCTGCGGCTTGCTGTCAGTTCTGTACGCCATCTGGGCGACACGTTCGGTCCTCGCGTCCGATCAGGGCAATCAGCGCATGCAGGAAATCTCCGCGGCCATCCGCGAGGGCGCACAGGCCTACCTGGCGCGCCAGTACACCACCATCGCC
>JAFKFE010000310.1 GCA_017308345.1 Alphaproteobacteria bacterium
GGCGCATCTCGATGTTCGGCGATGAGATCGAGTCCATCACCGAGTTCGACCCCCTGACCGGGCAGAAGACCGGCGAGCTGAAGAGCGTCAAGATCTATGCCAATTCGCACTATGTGACACCGCGCCCGACCTTGAATCAAGCCATCAAGTCGATCAAGGAAGAGCTCAAGCATCGCCTGCAAGAGCTTGAAAAGGCTGGCCGCCTGCTTGAGGCACAGCGGCTGGAGCAGCGCACGCGCTTCGACCTGGAGATGCTGGAGGCGACCGGCTCCTGCGACAGCATCGAGAACTATTCGCGTTACCTGACGGGACGGCAGCCGGGCGATCCGCCGCCGACCTTGTTCGAATATGTGCCGGACAACGCGCTGATCTTCATCGACGAGAGCCACGTCACCGTGCCGCAGATCGGCGGCATGTATCGCGGCGACTTCCGCCGCAAGGCCACGCTTGCCGAATACGGATTCCGCCTGCCCTCCTGCATGGACAACCGGCCGCTGCGCTTCGAGGAATGGGACGCCATGCGCCCGCTCTCGGTCGCGGTTTCGGCGACGCCGGGCGGCTGGGAACTGGAGCAGTCCGGCGGCGTCTTCGCCGAGCAGGTCATACGCCCGACCGGCCTGATCGACCCGCCGGTCGAGGTGCGCCCGGCCAAGAGCCAGGTCGACGATGTCGTCGGCGAGATCCGCGACACGACCGCCGCCGGCTATCGCACGCTGGTCACCGTGCTGACCAAGCGCATGGCCGAGGACCTCACCGAATATCTGCACGAGAACGGCATCCGCGTCCGCTACATGCACTCCGACATCGATACGCTGGAGCGCATCGAGATCCTGCGCGACCTGCGCCTCGGCGCCTTCGACGTGCTGGTCGGCATCAACCTGCTGCGCGAGGGTCTCGACATTCCCGAATGCGGTTTCGTCGCCATCCTCGATGCCGACAAGGAAGGGTTCCTGCGTTCGGAGACCTCGCTGATCCAGACCATCGGCCGCGCCGCCCGCAACGTCGACGGCAAGGTCATCCTTTACGCCGACCAGATCACCGGCTCGATGGAGCGGGCGATGGCGGAGACCAACCGCCGCCGCGAGAAGCAGATGGAGTGGAACGCCGCCAACGGCATCACGCCGGAATCGGTCAAGTCGCGCATCGCCGACATCCTCGACTCCGTCTACGAGAAGGACCATGTCCGCGCCGATATCTCGGAATTCACCGAGGACTCCGGCGCCATGATCGGCAACAACCTGAAGGCTCATCTCGAGGCGCTCGACAAGCAGATGCGCGACGCCGCCGCCAATCTCGACTTCGAAAAGGCCGCGCGCGTCCGCGACGAGATCAAGCGGCTGCGCGAGATGGAGCTCGCCATTTCCGACGACCCGCTGGCCCGGGAGGTGGAAAGCCAAAGTCCTGCCTCAGGCCGCGAAAAGGGCAAGCATAACAAGGGCGTGGCCAGACATCGTACCGCGGAGGAACAGGAGCGTTTCCGCCAGCTCGACGAAGCGCGCGCCGCCGAAGCGGCGGCCAAGGCCGCCCGGCCCAATCTCTTCGCCAAGCCGTCGCTCGACGACATGGGTCCGGGCACCGACATGACGACCCCGGCCGGCGCGGTCTCGCGCTCGCTGTTCAAGAAGCAGTCGGCGCAGGAAGCGCATGGCTCCGACTTCGGCATTCCGGGCGACCGCGCCAAGCCGCTGTTCAGGAAGAATTCGCTCGATGAAATGACGGTACGGCGGACGGAAAAACCGATCGAGGGAAAGAAACCGGCCAAGCCGCAGCCGATCTCCCCCCCTGTGGGGGAGATGCCCGGCAGGGCAGAGGCGGGCGCGAAGGAACGCGACGACAAACCGATCGTTCGTCAACGCGCCGGCATCGGCTCTTACGAGGACCCCGCCGACGAACGCCGCCAGAAACGCCGGCCGAGCAAGACCGGGCGGCCAGGGCAGTAGCGCCTTACCTTCGCCCCTCGTGGGAGAAGGGAAAGCCCACTTGCCACCAACCCCTCCCCCGGTGTACCCAATCCCCAACTCGAACTCTGGAAAGGAGGGCTGCGTGAACTACTATCACCATCGTCAGCGTGGCCCGATTTGCGCCCTGCGAGCTTGCTTGCAGGGCTGACCGGACGGTCCGGGTTTTTTCCCGTTTCGATTTTTGGTCTGCCCTTCGTGGTGCCGCTAGCCTGAGCGTGAAGCCGGCATGCGCACCT
>JAFKFE010000311.1 GCA_017308345.1 Alphaproteobacteria bacterium
GATCCTGCTCGGCGAGATCCTCGACGGTTCGACCGTCAAGGTCACCGCGGGTTCCGACCGGTTGAACTTCCGCTCGAAGCCGACCGTGGTGGCGACGGAAGCCGCCGCCTGATCCCGGGCAAGCTGGAATGAACAGGCGCGTCGCACCGGACTGGTGCGGCGCGCCTTGTCATTTCCGGCGGGCGGGCATATTCGGCTGCCGGTTCTGGCGGACGAGGAAGGGGAGCCCTTGAAGCTCGACGACTATAACGGCTTCTGCGCGTCGCTGCCCGCCACGACGCATGTCGTCCAGTGGGGCGGCGCCCATGTCTGGAAGGTCGGCGGCAAGGTGTTCGCCATCGGCGGCTGGAACGAGGGCGGCCAGTTGTTCGTCACCTTCAAATGTTCCGAGATGGCCTATGACGTGCTGAAGGATCAGCCGGGCTGCCGGCCGGCGCCCTATCTCGCCTCGCGCGGCATGAAATGGATCCAGCGTCAGACAAGCCAAAGCATGGATGATGCGGCGCTCGAGGACTATCTGCGCGAAAGCCATCGCCTGGTTGTCCTCAAGCTGACCAGGCAGGCACGAAGGCAATTGGGGCGCGCCGCGTGGAGCTGATTTTCCTCAAGGCACTGGAAAGCCGCCATCTTCATGCCCGGTTCATGTTGGAACCTTAGTCTGGGTAACTGGTTTGCTGGCGAAGATTCGCCCGCCAGAGGCCAGAGTCGACCGGAGAGCTTGACCCCATGCTGCGCTTGATCTTTTCCCTTTCGGCACTCGCGGCCGGGCTTGCGTCTTCCGGCGCGTTCGCCGCGCCGAGCGTGGATGGCCCGCAAAGCGCCCGACCGGCTGAGCGCGGCGCGCTGATGCTGGCCCAGGAGGGCAATATCGACATCTATTACGACGCCAGGGGCAACCGGGTGCTGGTCGACGCCGACACCGGCAAGGTGATCGCCATCCAGCCGCCGGGGAGCCGGCTCGACCGCCGCGCGCTTCGCCGGCAGATGCGCATGCAGGAGCTCGGCCGCGCGCCGGCCGAGGACGACGATCGCTACTATCTCGACAATCCCGAGGATATGGCCCGCTTCCGGCGTCGGCAACTGGAGGAGAACGGCCGGGTCATCCCGCCGCCGGTCGATGAATATGACCCCAACGGCGACAATTCCGTCGATGCCTATCCGCCGGCGCCCAACGGTGATGACGGCTATGCCACCACCTATCCGGAGGAACCGAAGTCCAACACCATCAAGCGCCAGCCGCTGAACGAGGCGTCGATCGATCCGGAGCAGCCGGGCCAAGGCGAAGTCATCCAGACCAATCCGGATAACCAGGCGTCACTGCCGCCGAATACGGGCGGCAAGGCCACCGTCGATCCGTCGCTGTCGCTCGGGGTGCGCCAGGATGTTGCGGCGCTGCAGGTGCTGCTCGATCGCGGCGGCGCTTCGCCGGGGGTGATCGACGGGCGCTTCGGCTCGAACGTCGACAAGGCGCTTGCCGCATACAACGAAATAAACGGCACGAATTTGAAATCGACCGACGCGGTCGGCATCCAGGCGGCGCTCGCCCAGTCCGGCGGCGACGCCTTCGCCTCCTACACGATCACGCCGGAAGATGTCGCCGGCCCTTACGTGGCCTCGATCCCCGAGGACTACAGCCAGAAGGCCAAGCTCGACTGCATGTGCTACACCTCGGTGACCGAGGCGCTGGCCGAACGCTTTCACATGGACGAGACCTATCTGAAGTCGCTCAACAAGGGCGTGGACTTCAATCGCCCGGGCACGATGATCAAGGTCGCCAATTTCGGCAAGCTGGTCTCGACGCCGGTGACGCGCATCGTCGCCGACAAGACCAAGAAGGAAGTCTATGCCTATGATGGCGGCGGCAAGCTGGTCGCGGCCTATCCGGCGACCATCGGCTCGGCCGACACGCCGTCGCCCACCGGCACTCACGCCGTCTCGCGCATCGCGCTCGACCCGAACTACACCTACAACCCGAACATCAATTTCAAGCAGGGCCAGAACGACAAGATCCTGACGGTCCCGCCGGGACCGAACGGCCCGGTCGGCTCGGTGTGGATCGCGCTCGACAAGCCGACCTACGGTATCCACGGCACGCCCGATCCCTCCAAGATCGGCAAGACCGAGAGCCATGGCTGCGTGCGCCTGACCAACTGGGATGCGCGCGAGCTTGCCAAACTGGTGTCGCCGGGCGACTC
>JAFKFE010000312.1 GCA_017308345.1 Alphaproteobacteria bacterium
CCTGGCGTGCCGATCAGTCGCGATGAGGGCTATTCGCCGTTCCGTGAAACGGCACCGCCTCGCCAAAGCGATACGCCGACGCGCCTGACGAAAACGGGAGGTGCAAATGGCTGTGGGTTGGCAATTGTCCGGAAGCTATTTCGAGAACTGCAGCTGCGATGTCGTGTGTCCCTGCTTGCTGTCCACCAACGAGCAGCTGACATCGAACCCGACGAAAGGCGTTTGCGACGTCGGGCTGGTGTTTCATATCGACAAAGGCAATTACGGCGACGTTCGGCTGGACGGCCTCAACGTGGTGATGGTCGCGCACACGCCGGGTCCGATGGCGGAAGGCAATTGGACGGCTGCCGCCTATATCGACGGACGGGCCGATGACAGGCAGACAGAGGCGCTGGGGGCGATCTTCACCGGCGCCGCGGGTGGTCCGATGGCTGCCTTCGCGCCGATGATCACCAACAACCTCGGCGCGAAGAAGACGCCGATCACCTACCAGGTCAACGGCAAGAAGCGGTCGGCGGAAATCGCGGGCGTGATGCAGCTGGCGGTCGAGCCGCTGCCGACAATGCGCGAGGACGGTGAGATGTGGCTGGCCTCCGGTCATCCCGTCAATCCCGACTGGCTTGCCATGGCGATGGGGAGCGAAGGCAGCACGTTCAGCGACCATGGCATGAGTTGGGACAATTCCCACCGGAACGGGCACTACGCTCCGATCAACTGGTCCGGCCAGCACTAGCCCGGCCGGCGAACGGGCCCGCTCATGTCGCTGACGTTGCAGCGAAACATCATTCTCGCGCTGCTGATCGGCGCGGCCGCGGCGGCATGGGCGCTGCTTGTCCGGCAGCAGACCGGCATGGACGCCGACATGGCCATGGACATGTACTCACCCACCATGGGCATGAGCGCCGCGCTGTTTCTCGCCGTCTGGATCATCATGATGATTGCCATGATGTTTCCGGCGGCCGCGCCCATGATCCTGACCTTTCACCAGGTTCAGAGCGCCAAGCGCGGTCGTGGCCAGGCCTTTGTCTCGACCTGGGTGTTCGTCGCCGGGTACATGCTGGTTTGGGCGGCGACGGGCGTTCCCGCCTTTGCCGGCGCAGCGGGCGCGGAGATGCTTGCCGGGTATGTGGGGCTGTCCGTAGCGGCGGCCGCGCGCATCGGCGGCGTGCTGCTGATGATGGCGGGCGCCTATCAACTCTCCCCCTTGAAGGATCTGTGCCTGGCCAAATGCCGGACGCCGATCGGCTTCATCATGACCTCATGGCGCGATGGCCGGTGGGGCGCGGTACGCATGGGCCTGCGGCACGGGCTCTTTTGCCTGGGCTGCTGCTGGCTTTTGTTTCTCGCGCTCTTTCCGCTCGGGATCATGAACATCGCGGCAATGGCCGTGGTCACCCTGCTGGTCTTTGCGGAGAAGACCCTCCCGTACGGAGAAAGGATAGCAAAGGTGTCCGGTGTCGCCCTGCTTCTCTACGGCGCGGCGGTACAGGTCTTTCCGCAGGCGCTGCCGACCTTCCAGGCGACCGATGCAATGACGATGAACTGAGCGGGAAGGTTGGCTACTCGCCTATCTCTGCCCCAGCCGCGCGCTCTCGATCGCGATGCCGAGCAGCGCCTGTCTCGCCAGCGCCTCGGACAGGTCGGGCCGCTTGCGTGTCTGAAGCACCGCCGTCTGAAGTCGGTTCAGCGCCCGCCCGAGCGCCTCGACATTCCAGCGTTCGAGCGTCTTTTCCACCAGCTTGCGGCGGGAGAAGAAGACCGGCGGGCGGGCGCCGGCGACGACCGAGGCGGCATTGCGGCCGCCGCTCTCCATCTGGCCACGCATGACCTGGATCGCCTGCAACTGGCGCATCGCCGAGGACAGCACCAGGAACGGATGGCCACCGGACTGGCAATGACGGGTGAACGCGACGTCGAAATCGCCGACCTTGCCATCCAGCACGGCGTCGACCGCGTCATCGAAGGATGCGCCCGAAACGTCGCCCGACAGCGCGTTGACGTCGTCGATGCCGATCTCCTTGCGGCCATGGGCGTAAAGAACCAGCTTCTCGACCTCGCCGCGCGAGGCCAGCCGGTCGCCGCCGAGATTGCGGCGCAGCGCCTGCCTGGCGGCCAGTGTCATCGACATGCCGGCCTTGCGTAACTCGTCGTCGATCACGGAATCCAGGTCGCGCGCCTCGTCGGCAT
>JAFKFE010000068.1 GCA_017308345.1 Alphaproteobacteria bacterium
GGCCAGGGCATCTCGGTTGTTTCCTACTCCGACAAGCAGGAATCGGCGCTGAAATACATCAAGTGGTTCGCCAACAAGGACGTGCAGGCCAAATGGTGGTCGCTCGGCGGCTATTCCTGCCTTAACTCCGTCGTCAAGGACCCGAACTTCCCGTCCAGCCAGCCCTACGCGCAGGCCTTCCTCGACTCGATGGCCATCGTGAAGGATTTCTGGGCCGAACCCAGCTACGCGCCGCTGCTGCAGGCCTCGCAGAAGCGCTTCCACGACTATGTCGTGGCCGGCCAGGGCTCGGCCAAGGACGCGCTGGACGGTCTCGTCAAGGACTGGACGCAGGTCTTCCAGGACGACGGCAAAATGTAAGGCTCCTCCCGAGCCGCGACCCGAGCGTCCCGTGCCGCCCTTGGCACGGGACGCAGTTCAGATAAATTCCATTGTCGAGACTTGACGTGACCGAAGCAGGACTAACCATGCTCAATCGGACCGCGGACAACGTTGCCCGGGCCACACCGGAACCGTTGGCCAGGAAGATCCGGGGCATCAGCGACAAGGGCCTCGCCTGGCTGTTCATCTCGCCGACGATCCTTTTGCTGTTGGCCATCAACATCTTCCCGCTGTTCTGGGCGATCTACCTCTCCTTCACCAACTATCGCGCCAACCGCCCCAACGAGGTGGTGAAGAATCTGGGGCTCGCAAACTACCAGCGCATCCTCGGCGACCAGGACATCTGGATCGCCATGCAGACGACGGCGCATTTCGTGTTCTGGACGATCCTGCTGCAGACGGTCATCGGCTTCACGCTGGCCTGGCTGATCGACCGCAAGTTCCGCGGCCACGCCTTCTGGACCACCATCATCCTGGTCCCGATGATGCTGTCGCCGGCCGTGGTAGGCAATTTCTGGCGCTTCCTCTACGAGCCGCAGATCGGGCTGTTTTCCTATGTCATCTCCTTCGTCACCGGGATTCCGCCGACGAGTGTGCAGATGCTGTCCAATGTCGAGCTGGCGCCTTGGGCGATCATCATCGTCGACACCTGGATGTGGACGCCCTACGTGATGCTGATCTGCCTCGCCGGCCTGCGCTCGATTCCCGAATACATCTATGAGGCGGCCGAGGTCGACCGCGCCTCCAACTGGCGGCAATTCTGGTCGATCACGCTGCCGATGGCGCTGCCCTTCATCATGCTGGCGGTGCTGTTTCGCGGCATCGAGAACTTCAAGATGTTCGACATGGTCAACCTATTGACCGGCGGCGGACCCGGCTCGACCACCGAGGTCGCCTCGATCACGCTGAAGCGGCAGGCCTTCGAGAGCTGGCGCACCGGCTATTCCTCGGCCTTCGCCATCATCCTGTTCGTCGCGGTGTTCGGGCTGGCCAACATCTACGTCAAGGCGCTCAACAAGGTGAAGCAGAGATGAGCCTGACCACCGCCCATTCCGTCGTCGCGCCCTCGTCGAACGCGAAGCTGATCGCCGGCACCATCATCATAGCCTACGCGCTGATCTCGATCGTGCCGCTGCTGTGGATCTTCGCCACCAGCTTCAAGACGCCGCCGGACTCGATCGCCTATCCGCCCAAGATCGTCTTCCAGCCGAGCATCGAGGGCTATTGCAACCTGTTCACGACCCGGACCCGGCAGACGCCGGAATATATCAACTCGCTCGGGCCGGCGACCGGCTTCTGCGACGAGACGGTGCGCAAGCGCAACATGGTTATCGCCGGGCCGTCGAACTTCCTGCCGCGCTTCGTCAATTCGCTGATCATCGCCTTCGGCTCGACCTTCTGCGCGGTGTTCCTCGGCACGCTCTCGGCCTATGGCTTCTCGCGCTTCAAGGTGCCTTTGGCCGACGACCTTCTGTTCTTCATCCTGTCGACGCGCTTCATGCCGCCGATCGCTGTCGCGATCCCGATCTACCTGATGTATCGCGAGCTCGGCCTCTCCGACACCGCGCTCGGCATGATCCTGCTCTACACCGCGGTCAACGTCTCGCTGGCTGTCTGGCTGCTCAAGGGCTTCATCGACGAGATCCCGCGCGAATATGAGGAAGCCGCGATGATCGACGGCTACACCCGGCTGCAAGCCTTCTGGCGCACCGTGCTGCCGCAGGCGACCACCGGCATCGCCGCGACCGCCATCTTCTGCCTGATCTTCGCCTGGAACGAATATGCGTTCGCGGCGCTGCT
>JAFKFE010000069.1 GCA_017308345.1 Alphaproteobacteria bacterium
GCCGGCCCTGGCGATGGCATCGGCCAGGAAGGCGAGTTCCTCACCTTTGGTGTCGGCGGTGCCGACCACATAGATGCGACCCATCCGTGGTTTCCCCGTCATCCGGCAAGTCCGGCGTCGCCGTCCGCCTTCTTTGCCCCACCCTTAAGCTCCTCGGCGAAGCCTCGTCGCTGGTGGGGGCCCCATTGTTGCCCGGCATTGCGCCATTGCAAATTTCTGAGACGCGAGTATCATATTGATATGGATGTCTCACGTCAACAAGCTGCCTCCGCTGACGATGCCGCCCAGGCGCCCGCCGTCGAGAAGGGGCCGCGCGCCCGCACCAGGCGGCTGATGCTGGAAACGGCGACAAGGCTGATGCAGTCCGGCTTGACCCCTTCGGTCAGCGAGGTCGCGGAGGCGGCGGAAGTGTCACGCGCAACCGCCTACCGGTATTTCCCGAGCCAGGCGGCGCTGGTGCAGGCCGTGGTCGATGAGGGACTCGGGCCGATCCTCACCTGGAAGTCCACGTCGAACGATGCCGAGCGGCGCGTCGCGGATCTGTTCGCCACCGCGATGCCGCGCATCGAGGCCTTCGAGGCGACGTTCAAGGCTGCTTTGAAACTCTCCCTCGACCAATGGGCGCGACGCGAGGCGGGCACGCTCGGATCGGAGCCCGCTTTCACGCGCGGTCATCGTGTCGACCTGCTGAAGGACGCGATCGCGCCGCTCAAGGGGCGCCTGAAGCCGCGCCAGTTCAGGCGCCTTGCCCAGGCGCTGTCGCTGGTGTTCGGCGTCGAGGTGGTGACGGTGCTGAAGGATATCTGGGGGCTGGACAGCGCCGAAATGATGTCCGTCGCGCAATGGGCGGCGGGGGCGCTGGTTCGCGCCGCGGTGGCGGAATCGGAAGCGAGATCGGTAGGAATGTCAGCCGCATCCAAGGCAATGAGTGCGTGAATCTGGTTAGACCAGATTGTGGAAACAGTTGTGGATGTTAATTGGGGCAGATCGCTCGTGGCAAGGGATCTGCGTATCAAAGAGTAGGAAAAACAAGGGAAAACAGACAGATATCGTAGTGTTTGGCTTTGCTGACTGCTATCGTCTCTTCAAGAAAGCGCTTGACGCCAAGCCAGAATTGGTAATACCAGATCAAGACCGATAAAGCGGATCTAAAGTGAAGGCCGCGATCCATTTCCGGCAGGGCGAGGAGGCCTGGAACCGGAGAGGCGCCATCACAGGAGGAACTACCAGGGCCGGCCTTAGCTGCCGGCTCGCATGACGCGGTAGAATGCGCACAAGGGAGGAAAACTATGCGCAAGATAGTGACCAGCGTGCTTGCTGGTGTCAGCTTGGCGCTTGCCTGCGGGACATCCGTCCACGCGCAGGAAAAGTCGCTCACCATCTTCTGGGCGGAATGGGATCCGGCCAATTACCTGCAGGAACTCGGCAACGAGTACGAGAAGGAAACCGGCGTCAAGATCACGGTCGAAACCACGCCGTGGTCCGATTTCCAGACCAAGGCCTTCACCGAATTCAACGCCCATGGCGATGCCTACGACCTGGTGGTCGGCGACTCGCAGTGGCTCGGCGCGGGCTCGACCGGCGGTCACTATGTCGACCTCACCGACTTCTTCAACAAATACAAGCTCAACGAGGTGATGGCGCCGGCGACGGTCAAATACTACGCCGAATATCCCGGCAACAGCGGCAAGTACTGGGCGATCCCACTCGAGGGCGACGCCGTCGGCTGGTCCTATCGCAAGGACTGGTTCGAGGACCCGAAGGAGAAGGAAGCCTTCAAGGCCAAGTATGGCTACGACCTCGACGTGCCGAAGGATTTCAAGGCGCTGCGCGACATCGCGGAATTCTTCTACCGGCCGGATCAGAAGAAATACGGCATCGCCATCTACACCGACAATTCCTATGATGCGATGGCGATGGGCTTCGAGAACGCGCTGTTCTCGTATGGCGGCGAACTGGGCGACTACGCGACCTACAAGGTCGACGGTATCGTCAACTCCGACAAGGCCGTCGCGGCGCTGGATGCCTACAAGGAATTGTACAAGTTCACGCCTCCGGGCTGGGCCAAATCCTTCTTCGTCGAGGACAACCAGGCGATCACCGAGAACCTGGCGGCGATGAGCATGAACTACTTCGCCTTCTTCCCCTCGCTGATCAACGAGGCGTCGAACCCGAATG
>JAFKFE010000070.1 GCA_017308345.1 Alphaproteobacteria bacterium
ACCGGCACGATCAGGATGTGCAGGGCGTTGTAGGCGATTGCGCCTGCGCGCGGCCCGGCAAGGTAGCCGAGCATAGACAGGTCGGGCGCCAGGATGAGCAGCGCGAACAGCCATCAGGAGACGCCCGACATCGTGTAGAAAATGATGGCCGCTGCGGCAGCGGCGGCCCATTCCAGCCGGACTGCCAGGTCGACCGGGCGCATCGCGAGCGGATCAGTCGCGGCGTTTGGCGCGCAGCCTCACCACGATGTCGACATTGGCGATCTCCATGCCCTCGGGGGGCACCGGCAGGTTGGAGACCGTTACCGGCCCGCTCTCGATGTCGAAAATCCGGTTCTCGCCCTCGACATAGAAGTGGTGATGGTCCGAGGTGTTGGTGTCGAAATAGGTCTTGGCGCCCTCGACCGCCAGGATGCGCAGCAGGCCGGCCTGGGTGAACTGGTGGAGCGCGTTATAGACGGTCGCCAGCGAAACCGGCACGCCGGCGGCGATCGCCTCTTCGTGCAGTTCCTCGGCGGAAAGGTGACGGTCGCCCTTGGCGAAAAGCAGGTCGGCCAGAGCGATGCGCTGGCGCGTCGGCCTCAGGCCGGCTTCGCGAACCCGCTTGTCCACAGCGACATTATCCTTCCGATAGCCCGAATCCATCTTCGCGTCGAAGCTTTGTTGCCCAGCCCATCAACAGGTCCAGAATGGCAAAAAGACGTCAAAAGCCAAAACCGGACACCAATCGACATATATTCTGTAGTCCGAATGCGATCAATAGCGTGCATTGACCCGGGCAGGCGCACGGGTTAAGCGCAAACGCCGGTTTCCGGCCGCAAACAGAGTGTGTTAGGAAACCACCGACAAGGGCGCCCTGCCGCCCGCGAGGAACACGGGGACAGAAATTTGATGGCGGGTCAAAAGTCCAGCTACGATTACGAGGAACTGCTTGCCTGCGCCCGCGGCGACCTGTTCGGGCCGGGCAACGCCCAGTTGCCCTACCCGCCGATGCTGATGTTCGACCGCATCACCGAGATCAGCGAAACCGGCGGCGCTTTCGACAAGGGCTTCATCCGCGCCGAATTCGACATCAAGCCGGATCTGTGGTTCTTCGCCTGCCACTTCATCGGCAATCCGATCATGCCGGGCTGCCTCGGTCTCGACGCCATGTGGCAGTTGACCGGCTTCTACCTCGGCTGGCTGGGCGAGCCGGGCAAGGGCATGGCGCTTTCGACCGGCGAGGTGAAGTTCAAGGGCATGGTGACGCCGTCGGTGAAGAAGGTCGAGTACGGCGTCGACTTCAAGCGCGTGATGCGCGGCCGCCTAGTGCTCGGCATCGCCGATGGCTGGCTCAAGGCGGATGGCGAACCCATATACGCGGCCACGGATCTGAAGGTCGGTCTGTCCAAGCAGTCGGCCGCCTGACCGTTTTTCGCCACGGCGCCTGCGTACCCAATGGGCGCCACGTCAGTTTATTTGCGTATGATCACAGGTGAAAACCGGCTAGGTTTTCCGCCCGAATACGCCGGAAGGAGTTGCGAATGAGACGGGTCGTAGTGACAGGGCTCGGCATTGTGTCGTCGATCGGCAACAATGCCAATGAAGTGCAGAGCTCGCTTTACGATGCCAAATCCGGCATCAGCTTTTCCAATTCCTTCGCCGAGCACGGCTTCCGCTGCCAGGTCTGGGGCGCGCCGACGCTCGATCCCACACCGATGATCGACCGCCGCGCCATGCGCTTCCTGTCGCAGGGTGCCGCCTGGAACCATGTCGCCATGGACCAGGCGATCGCCGATGCCGGCTTAAGCGAAAGCGACATCACCAACGAGCGGACCGGCATCGTGATGGGGTATGGGGTCCGGCGGTCCTTCGACCCGGACCATCGTCGAAGCGGCCGAAACCACGATCAAGAACAACAGTCCCAAGCGCATCGGTCCTTTCGCAGTGCCGAAGGCGATGTCGTCGACGGCATCGGCCACCCTGGCCACATGGTTCAAGATCCATGGCGTCAACTATTCGATCTCGTCCGCCTGCTCGACCTCGGCGCATTGCATCGGCAATGCCTATGAGCTGATCCAGTGGGGCAAGCAGGACATGATGTTCGCCGGCGGCCATGAGGACCTCGACTGGACGATGTCGGACCTGTTCGACGCCATGGGCGCGATGTCGTCGAAGTTCAACGACAATGCGTCGGCCGCTTCGCGGGCCTATGACGCCAACCGCGACGGTTTCGTCATCGCCGGTGGCGCCGGCGTGCTGATTCTGGAAGAACTGGAACATGCCAAGGCGCGCGGCGCCAAGATTTATGCCGAGATCGTCGGCTATGGCGCGACGTCCGACGGCTACGACATGGTGGCCCCGTCCGGCGAAGGCGCCGTGCGCTGCATGCGCCAAGCTCTTTCCACGGTTTCGACGCCGGTCGACTATATCAACACCCACGGCACGTCGACGCCGGTCGGCGATTCCAGGGAAATGGGCGCCATCCGCGAGGTGTTCGGCGACAAGATGCCTTACATCACCTCAACCAAGTCGCTCACCGGCCATTCGCTCGGCGCGGCCGGTGTGCAGGAATCGATCTATTCGATCCTGATGATGCAGGGCGGCTTCATCGGCGAGAGCGCTCATATCGAGGCGCTCGATCCGGAATTCGAGGGCATGCCGATCGTGCGCAAGCGTATCGACAACGCCAGGATCGACACCGTCCTGTCCAACTCCTTCGGTTTTGGCGGCACCAACGCAACGCTGATTTTCCAGCGCTATTCCGCATAAGGATTGCCTTTCATGGACGGGTTGATGAAGGGCAAGCGCGGGCTTGTCATGGGCGTCGCCAACGACCATTCGATCGCCTGGGGCATCGCCAAAAAGCTGTCGGAACATGGGGCGGAGCTGGCTTTCACCTACCAGGGCGACGCCTTCGGGCGGCGGGTGAAGCCGCTTGCCGAGAAGGTCGGGGCCTCCTTGATCGTGCCCTGTGACGTCGAGGACAGCGCCTCGGTCACCGAGACCTTCGAGACCCTTGGCAAGGCCTGGGGCGGGCTGGACTTCGTGGTGCACGCCATCGGCTTTTCCGACAAGAACGAGCTCAAGGGCCTCTACGCCGACACCAGCCGCGACAATTTCGTGCGCACCATGGTGATCTCCTGCTACTCCTTCACCGAGGTGGCCCGCAACGCCGCCGCGCTGATGGGCAATGGCGGCTCGATGATCACGCTCACCTATGCCGGCTCGGTCCGGGTGATGCCGAACTACAATGTCATGGGCGTCGCCAAGGCCGGGCTCGAGGCCAGCGTGCGCTACCTTGCCAATGATTACGGTCCGCGCGGCATCAGGGTGAACGGCATCTCGGCCGGGCCGGTGCGGACGCTGGCCGGCTCCGGCGTGTCCGATGCCCGCCACATGTTCTCCTACCAGCAGCGCAATTCGCCCCTGCGGCGCACCGTGACCATCGACGAGGTCGGCGGCTCGGCGCTTTACCTGCTCTCCGATCTGTCGTCGGGCGTCACCGGCGAGATCCATTATGTGGACTCCGGCTATCACATCGTTTCGATGCCGGCGCTGGAAGAACTGAAGCAGAACGACGGCACTCGCGAATAGTTCGCGGCCGCGACAGTAGCGCTCCAGTAAAATAGATGCATTGGCGGAAACTCATTTTAAGGAGATATCCGCTATAGGTCCCTGTAACCTAGGGACCTTGCATGTCTGCAGTCAGCAATCCGAAGCGAACGCCGTTGTTCCGGTTGATCACCATTGCCAGCGCGGGCATGGGCAGTTTCATCCTTGGTCTGTGGGGCTTGAGGTTCGGCTTCGGCGACGGCATGGCCGGCATACCGGCCGAAACGATGGCGGGCGTCATCGCCGCGCTCTGCGCTTTAGCCGCCGGCGGCGCCGCGCTGTCGTTCTTCGCGGGCGTCGATGAATCGGCGGCCTATGTCTTCAAGGAAACCCATTTCGACAAGCTGACAGGCCTGCTGTCACGCCAGGCCATGGTCAGCAAGATAGCCGAGGCCGCCGCCGGGACGGT
>JAFKFE010000071.1 GCA_017308345.1 Alphaproteobacteria bacterium
GATGACGAAGCCGCCGACATGCTGGGAAAGGTGGCGGGGAAAGCCCATGATCTCGTTGGCGCGCTCCAGCACCTGGCGCGACAGCGGGTCGGTGCGGTCGATGCCGCCGGCATTGGCTTCCCTTTCGCCGAGCTCGGAGGTCGACCAGCCCCAGATGGTGCTGGACAGCGCGCTGCGGACATCCTCGGACAGGCCCATGGCCTTCGCCACCTCGCGCAAGGCGGAGCGGCCGCGATAGCTGATGACGGCGGCGGCCAAGGCGGTGCGCTTGGCACTGTATTTGTCGTAGATGTAAGCGATGACCTCGTCGCGGCGTTCATGCTCGAAATCGACGTCGATGTCGGGTGGCTCGTTGCGCTCCTCCGAGATGAAGCGCTCGAAAAGCGTGTCGATGCGTTCGGGGCCGACCTCGGTGATGCCGATGCAGAAGCATATGATCGAATTGGCGGCCGAGCCGCGACCCTGGCAAAGGATGCCCTTGCCGCGGGCGAATTTGACGATGTCGTGGACGGTGAGGAAATAGCGGGCGTAGTTCAGGCGCTCGATCAAAGCGAGCTCGCTGGCGATGCGCTTCAGCACATAATCGGGGACGCCGGCCGGGTAGCGCACGGCCGCGCCTTCGCGGGCAAGGCGTTCGAGCTCCGCCTGCGGTCCCAGGCCGGATTCGGTCGGTTCGTCCGGATAATTGTATTCGAGGTCGCTGAGCGAAAAGGTGAGCTCGGCGGCGAAACGCAGCGTCTCGGCCAGCGCTTGCGGGTGCCGGCGGAAGAGCCTGGCCATCTCCAGCGGCGGCTTCAGATGACGCTCGGCATTGGCGGTCAGCTCCAGCCCGACCTCGGAAACCGGCGTGTTGAGGCGGATCGCGGTGAGCACATCCTGCAGCGGCCGGCGCTCGGCGGCGTGATAGAGCACGTCGTTGGTCGCCATCAGCGGGACGCCGGCGTGTTCGGCCACGGCGGAAGCCTGCTCGACGCGGAAGCGGTCGTTGCCGGCATAATCCGGCGCCACGGCCAGCCTGAGCGCCGGGCCGAAGCGATCTTTAAGCCGGCTAATGATCGACAGATTATCGTCCGCGCCCGCCGACAGGTCGGGCAGGATAGCCAGCGACATCCGATCGCCCCATTCGAGCAGGTCGCTCAACTCGAGCAGCGTCGCGCCCTTCTCGTTCTCGTCGCGCAGATTGGCCTGGGTCAGCATGCGGCACAGATGCCCCCAGCCCTGGCGGTCGCGGGGGTAGGCGAGGATGTCCGGCGTGCCGTCGCCGAACACCAGGCGGCAGCCGGGGTGATAAGCCATCTTCTCCACCTTGGCTTGCTGCCAGGCGCGCACGACGCCGGCCACGGTGTTGCGGTCGGCAAGGCCGATCGAGGCAAAGCCGTGGAATTTCGCCGTGACCACCAGTTCCTCGGGCCTGGAGGCGCCGCGCAGGAAGGAGAAATTCGACCGGATGCCGAACTCCGCATAGGGGATGATGGTCAGCGCGTTCATGCGAACACCCCATGCATGAACCAGCGCGGCGGCGCGGCCTGCGGAGCAGTGCCGTAGAGACCCTGGCGGTAGAGCCAGTAGCGGCGCCCCTCGCTGTCTTCGATGCGGTAATAGTCGCGGGTCGGCGCCTCTTCCTCGCCGGGCGGTTGCCGCCACCATTCGGCGGCGATGCGCTCCGGCCCCTCGGCGCGGACGACGCGGTAGAGCGCGCGGCGCCAGCGGAAATTCATTGGCGGGCCTTCGGGGATCTCGGTCGCCGGCACCTCGATCGGCTCGGGCGAACGGAACAGGCGCACCGGCCGCTCCGGCGGGTAGATGGTCATCGGCGGCGCTGTCCGGGGCGGCGCTGTCCGGCCGGCCGCCGGCGCGCGCCTTTGCGGCGCTTCCGCGAAAGGCACGCTCTTGACGGCGCGTTTCGGCAGATGGCTCTCGACGATCACGGGCTTCAGCACGGCGGCCTCGCCGAGGCGGGCGCGGACGCGGTCGGCAAAGAGCGCGATGTCGGCATCATCGTCGTCCGTCTCGCCGGTCAGGTCGCCTTGAACCAAGTCGAAGGCGGTGACCGACAGCACGGAAAGGCGTATCAGGTCGAAGCCGAAGCCGGCGTCGATGTTCTGCTCCAGCGCGGTGAGCCGCTCATGGAACAGCCTTTGGATCAGCCGTGGCTCGCGCATCGGGCGCGAGGTGC
>JAFKFE010000072.1 GCA_017308345.1 Alphaproteobacteria bacterium
CAGCATCTGCGCGAAGGCTATGCCGGAGAGCGCCTCGGCGTTCGGCTGCACCAGCGCGCCGGCGATGGTAACGGGCGCCATCGCGCCCGACAGCGTGAACGGCGTGACGATCACGGCCTGGCCCATGCTCGCCATCTGGATGATGCCTTCCATCATCGGCACGTCGAGCTTGAGCGGCGAATTGGTGTTGATGATGGTGAAGACCGACGGCTCTTCCATGAGCTGCTCGCGGCTGATGCCGCGCGCGATGCGGGTGATCTCGATGCCGTCGACATTGCGCTCCTTGCCGAGCGAATAGATGTGGAAGACCTTGTCGGTCAGCATGGCGAGGTCACGGATGCATTCGAGATGCCGGACGGAGGGATGGATGTCGATCGGCTCCACCGGGTAGCCGCCGGTGCAGTGCAGGATGTTGTGCATCTGCGCCAGGCGCAGGAAGTTGCGGTAGTCGGCCTGGTTGCCGGGCCGCCGGCCGCGGTCGATGTCGGAGCAGTTGGGCGCCGAGGCCATCATCGACAGGATCACGTTGTTGCCGCCGAAACGCAAATTGTGCGCCGGGTTGCGGGCATGCAGCGTGAATTCGGAAGGGCAGTGCGAGACGAGCTCGAGGATCATGTCGCTGTCGAAGCGCACGCGCTCCGAGCCTTCGCGCACGTCCGCGCCATGCGCCTTCATGATGCGCCGGGCTTCCTCGTGCAGAACGTCGACGCCGATCTCCTTCAGCACGCGCAGCGAGGCGAGGTGGATCGATTCCAATTCGTCGTCGGACACGAGCCTGGTCGGCGCCAGCGGGTTCTTCAACTGCCGGAAGGCGGGCTGCTCGAAGGCGGCCGAGCCGCCGGCGCGTTTTCCCGCACGGCCGCCGCGGCGGGCGCGATCGGTAGCCAAGGCCGGTTCGGCGGGATGCAGGGCGGCGGTCATGAGAAGCCTCGTGGAGATGCGAAATTGGCCGGCATAATGGACCGCCGGCAATGTTGCCGGTAAGGAGGCGGCGACCACTAGGGCGAGGGAAGCGACATGCCGGAAGGGCAGCCGCCGGCCCTATCCGCCAACCTACATCGGGCGATGCCGCTCTTGAATGTTCGTGCGGCGAACGCGATGTAGGGCGGGCCGCGAGATGACACCCGGAGACCCGCATGACCAGCGCAATGACCAAAACCCAGCCCGAATTGGCGGACGAGGATCCCTTCCTCTGGCTGGAAGACCGTGACAGCGAACGATCGCTCGACTGGGTCCATCGCCAGAATGCGCTGACGGTCGCCGAACTGCAGGGCGATCCCTCCTATCAGGCCACCTTCGAGACCGCGCTCGACCTGATGACCGCCGAGGACAATATCCCGGTCGGGGCCGCGCTTGCCGGCTACGTCTATAATTTCTGGCAGGACAAGACCAATGCGCTTGGGCTGTGGCGGCGCACGCCCGTCGCTTCCTACAAGACCGACAGGCCGGAGTGGGAGACGATCATCGATTTCGACCAGCTCTCGGCGAAGGAAGGCGTGAAATGGGTGTTCGGCGGGGCGAGCCGGCTCTATCCCGATTTCATCCGTTGCCTGCTCTTCATGTCGCCGGACGGCGGCGACGCCAGCGAGATGCGCGAATTCGACATCGCGACCAAGTCTTTCGTCGACGGCGGTTTTTCCGCGCCCGCCTCCAAGTCGGGCTTTTCCTGGCTGGACAAGGATACCGTGATCGTCTCGGCGGCTTTCGAGGAAGACGACAAGACCCAATCCGGCTATCCGCGCGTGATCAAGCTCTGGCGGCGCGGCACTAAGCTCGAGGACGCCACGCCGATCTTCGAAGGCGCGAAACACGACCTCGCGGTCGGCGGCGGCGTGGAGCATGACGGCGACAAGCGGCATGTGCTGCTCGGCAAGACCATCGACTTCTTCACCTCGCACAGTTTCCTGCGGCTGGATTCGGGCGAGAACCGCCGCATTCCGCTGCCCGACGACGCCACCGACACGGCGATCTTCAAGGGCCAATTGATCTTCGGTGTGCGCAGCCCGTGGACTACGCCGGACGGCACGCACTGCCTGCCCGACGGGCTTTATTCGGTCGATTTCGATCGCTGGATCGAGGGCGGTGAGTTCGGTCCGTTCCAAACGGTGCTTGCGCCGGCGCATCGCGTTTCGATCGCCGGGCTTGCCAGGACGCGGGACCGGCTGTTCATCAAC
>JAFKFE010000073.1:0-2172 GCA_017308345.1 Alphaproteobacteria bacterium
GACATCGGCCAGCGACCACCAGCGGCGAATGCGATGCGCAAGCGAGCCTGCGCTGCAGGCATTGGCGAAATCCACCGCGGTCATCGACAGGACCGAGCCGGGTGGCAGCTTGAGCACGCCTTTCCAGATGCAGCGATCATCCGGCACCCACCCTTTGGAAAGCATGGTCGCAGCAGCATCGACATCGAGTTCCGGGGTGAAACCCGGAAAACAAGTGATCGCCTTCAGCTCCGAGGCGAAGACGAGCGCTTCCCGCGTCGAGGCGACATAGAGCGGCTTTTTCCCCATTCGGTCACGGGCGATGTGGAGGATACGGTTCTTCACATCCCAGAGCGCGAAAGCAAACATGCCGGCGAAGCGCGCCAGCGCCGCATCGAGGCCCCAGCTCTCGATCGCGCACAGCATGACTTCCGTGTCGCTGGTGCCACGGAAATGGTGGCCCGCTTCTTCCAGTTCGCGACGCAGATCGCGAAAATTGTATATCTCGCCATTGAAGGTAATGACATACCGGCCACTCGCGGAATGCATTGGCTGGCGACCCGCCTCGGAAAGGTCGACGATGGCCAGACGCCGATGGCCAAAGGCGATCCCATCTTCGCGGCTCATCCAGAATGCCTCGCCATCAGGCCCGCGATGACGAAGAGCCCTCGTCATCGGTCCGATCGCCCTCAGCGCGTTCGCGCTGGCTGCGTCGGGCGCCAAGAGGATTCCTGCGATCCCGCACATTCTAATATCTCCTTTGGCGAACAACCGCAGGGATCGGCCGCGGCGTTCCAGCGACAAGGCACAGCGTCAGGCAGAACCAAAAGATCGGATGGCGGATGATGAGGTGCGGAGCGCTGAAGACAGCGATCGATGCCGCGAGCGCCACAAGAGCATCCAGTCTCGCGCGCCAGGCGGACAACGCAGCCGAACCGAGGATCCACAGAAGGGCCAGGACCGAAATCAGGCCGCCCTGAGTGTAGAGATCGAGGACCGTGCTATGCGCCTCGAAAGGCCGAGGCAGGAACTGCTGGTTGACGACGGGGGGCGTATCGAGGTGGGGGCCTGGACCGAGACCCAGGGATGCGGATCGTGCCCCCTTGTCCAGTGCCGCGTTCCAAAGGTAGAGGCGAAGTTCCGCGGTTTCCGAGGTCGCTTCCCCGCCTTTGTCCTTGGTCAGGCTCTTGGCGAAATCTTCAGCGCTGGCGGCCTCGCTGAAAGCGTAGGGCGCCATTGAAACGGCCAATGGAAGAAAACCGACGGCGAACAGGAGGGCAAGTTGCCGTGCAAGACCCACCTTGCCGCCATCGCTTGCGAACCACGCCCGAATTCGCAGTCCGAGGAGGATCAGGCAGGCCAGGATTGTCGTATAAAGATAGGTATCGCTCTTTGTCAGCCTTCCGACATAGAAGGTGAGGATCAGGCCGCACAGCGCAAGGCATCGTCCCCACAGATTGCTGGTGGTTGTGGCAAGATGCAAGGCCAGCGGACCAAGCAGGGCGCAGTAGAGCGCAAGCTGGTTCGGATTGTCGGACCAACCGCTAAAGCGGTCCCAGTACCAGGGGTGGACGCCAGACTGATGGATCCAGCCGAAACCAAGCGCCAGTTGAATGACGAAGCACGCATTCGCGACAGCGATCATCCACCATGCGATACGGCGCAAACGGAGAGCCGCATTTGGCTCCGCGGACGTCAGGCAGGTGACGCAGGCCAACAGCACATACGCCATCGTGTCATGCAACAGCGGATCGAGGAACAGGGTGGACGTCAGAAAGCCAATGATGGAACCCACGCCCAAAGCGAGCGCCAGGATGAGCCAGAAACGTGCAAATTTGGCCAGGGTCGGCGTAACCTCCAGCCGACCGCCGGCAAGGATGCGCGTGATCGACAGCAATATCCAGGTCGTGAGGCAAAGTTCGCTGTAGCCGAACGGCAGCCCGGGGATGCTGAGTTGCACCGCGTAGGACATTACGATGCCGCAGGCCAGGAGCGCGTCGCGGATCATTGCCGTGCCTCGCCCAGTCGAGGGTTTCGCGCACGCTCTTCCATCATCGTCGCGGGTGCTGGTCGGGCAAGATTGCTGTGGTAGTTGCCGCCAAGCACGGTCCTGTATAGCTCGCAATACTGGTCGACGACCCACGCCAGCGAAAAGCGCTCTCGCACGAGGCCGACGGAACGGCTGCCCATGAT
>JAFKFE010000073.1:2232-3343 GCA_017308345.1 Alphaproteobacteria bacterium
CAGGCCATCGGCATCGCGCGGCGCGACGAGATGACCGTTCCAGCCATCTTCAACCACGTCGTTGCAGCCGGGCATTCTCGAGGCGACGATCGGCAACCCGGCCAATCCCGCCTCGAGCAGCACGCGCGGAATACCCTCGCGATACTGCGTCGGAAACGCGAACAGATCGGCCATGCCAAGGAGGGCCGGAACGTCGCGCCTCGGCCCCAGGGCGACGACGTGAGGAGCGTATTGCTCTATATCGGAGCCGCTGACGGCAAACGGGCCTTCGGAGGCTCGCGGTCCAACAAGCACGAAACGCGCATTGGGCCTCTCGGAGAGGACGCGGGGAACGGCCTTGAGGAGGGTCGGAATTCCCTTCTGGCGAGTCAACCGGCCAACAAAAATTATGATCTCGGCCGACTGAAGCCCGAGCTCCTCCCGCATGGCCGCGGGGGATGGGCCTCGATATCTTGCCGTCGAGAATGCCTCCGGATCGATGCCGGAACTGCGGATCAACTGTCCTTTGCCGTGACCAATAAGCCGGTAGCGCTCGAAGAAAGCCTGGTCATCCCGATTCTGGAACACGGTCATGGCTGTCGACAGCGACGCCAGCCACTGAAGGCCGCAAAAGACCGGACGCAGGGCCAGCGCTCGCGGTTCCCGCGACGAGAATGTCCAGCCAAGCCCGTTGATAGTGCGAATGACCGGAACCTGCCCGCGCACGGCCAAAGGGGTCAGCAGGTTGGGCTTGGTGTCGAAACTCTGAACGATATCCGGACGCAGTTCGCGCATCAATTCGCGTAATGCCTTGAGTGCGCTCCATTCTCCGCCGCCACTGGCGAAGCGATCGAACCCGAACCGGCGATGCGGAATACCATGGGATGAAAAGGCTGTTCCGACGTCGCTGGATACGGCAGTGACTCGAAAGCCCTTTTCGCGCAGCGCCAGCAGGAATGGAATTCTGAGGCGATGATCCTCCCCCCCAACGCAAACCAGGTGCGAGTTCATCCCGCTTCTCCCGGATATTGGCGGCATCCCAATCGCGTGAACCGGCTGGCCCTTGGATCTGCTTTCATGGCCCGGTTTCATAGCCCCTGTACGCGCAACACTCAGGTTCACGCTAGGAGCA
>JAFKFE010000074.1 GCA_017308345.1 Alphaproteobacteria bacterium
GCCGTGGCGGAAAGCCGGGTCATCGACCAGGCGCTGCGCATGACGATGATGCTGTCGGCCGAGGCGCCGCAAAGGCGGGTTACCTGGGTGCACGCCGTGCGGCCGCGCCTCGACAAGTCGCTGGAAAACAAGATCGTCTGGCAGCACGATATCGATGGCGTTACGGCGGAGACGGTGCCCGACGACATCTTCGTGCGCAGCGAATTCCAGCAGCTCTACCGCCTGCCGCGCAGCAACGCGATCATCTTTGTCCTGCGCAATTATCTCCTGTCGCTGCGCGATGTGGCGCGGGTGCCGAAATGGGCGGCGCGCCTGCACCGGGTGCTGCGCGATCTCGATCCCGGCCTTGCGCGGTTTTCCAACATTCACTTCCGGCGCGAATGCGTCGACTGGCTTGAGCGTTTCGACGACGGGCGACCGCTTTCGCCAGGCGCCGGGCCCGACACCGACCGGCTGGAGCCACGCCCTTGACCATCGGTATCGACAGTTCCTCAAAGCCCGCCTACGGCACGCTGGCCTGGAGACCCGCGCGGCAGCATGTCGTGGTTTCGGACGAGGCCGGCTTGGTCGCCATCGAGCGTCTGCTGGCAACGCCATGTCCGACTGGCTCCGGGTCCATGTGCATTCACGTGCTGGGCCGCGAGAGCCGGACGGGGTTCTTGCCGAAGGCACCGGAAACAGGGTTTGAACTGCATGCCGATGAAGCGGGCTTTTCCGGCGCGCTCTCGGCTCGCATGGACGCCCTGCCGGCGGCTGCCCGGCTCTATGTCGCCGGTTCGGAATCCTTCCTCTCCCTCGTGCGCAGGCTGGCGCGGGACCGGGGTCTTGCCGAAGACGTCATGCTGGCTGAACGTGCCGGCGCCGGCGCGCGTCGCGCCCAATGCGTGCATTGCAAGACGGTGTATGAAGGCATTGCCCACCGGGCCTTCGACTGCCCGCGCTGCGGTGTGACATTGGTCGTGCGAGACCATTACTCGCGGCGTATCGGCGCCTATCAGGCTGTCGTTCTCCATCCCTCGGATCCCAACATATCGGCCCTGCGGCAAGAGGCCCTCTGATGGATCTCTCCGACAAGGGATTCCTCAAGCTGAGGCTGGCCGGTATCGAGACCGTCGCCGAGGGTGTGAAGAGCTTTTTCCTCGAGCATGCGCAGGGGCTCGATCTGCCGGCTTTTTCGCCCGGGTCCCATCTCGTGCTGCTGCTCGACACCGGTGGGCGCATCCGGCGCAACGCCTATTCGCTGACCAGCGATCCCGATGATCGCCGCCGCTACGGGATTTCGGTGCTGCATCAGCCTGATGGGCGCGGCGGCTCGCGGTTGCTCCACGAAAGCCTTCGCGTCGGCGACGAACTGACCGTTCGCCGGCCCTTGAACTTCTTCCCGGTGGACCGGCTGGCACGGCGCCATCTGCTGATTGCCGGCGGCATCGGGATCACGCCGTTCCTGAGCATGGCGCGCGAGCTCGATCGCCTGGGCGCGGCCTTCGAACTGCATTATTCGGCCCGCTCGGCCGCGGATGCGCCCTTCGTCGCGACGCTTCGCGCCCGTTATGGTGCGAAGGTGCATGTCCACGACAGCGTTGCTGGAACGCGCCTCGATATTTCCGGTTTGCTGGCTGGGCAGCAGGCCGGCACCCATGTCTATGTCTGCGGGTCGCCGAGAATGATGGACGCGGCGATCGAGGCGGCCGGCGCCGTGGGCTGGCCGCCGTCATGTTTCCACGCGGAACGGTTCAAGGCAGCGGTGGGAGGTGCGCCGTTTTCGGTCGTGCTGGCAGGAAAGGAAGAGCGCGTCATCGAGGTTTCCTCCGATCAGTCGATGCTCGAAGCGCTGGAGGATGCGGGCGTCGAGGTCGATTCCATGTGCCGTGTCGGAGCTTGCGGCAAATGCCGCCTGAAGGTTCAGACCTGCACGGGCGGGATCGTCCACAACGACCACGTCCTGGATGCGACGGAGCGGGCGGAAGGAACCGCCATGATGCCCTGCGTCTCGAGGGCGCTGGGCGGCCAGGTGACGGTGGAGGCATGAGACTTCCTGTGTCAACCTGTTGTGAGCAAGGCGATTGCGGCGGGGTGTTTTTTGGGGTCGTAAGGTGTGCCGTCTTGCCATGCACGCCAAAGGATTCTGAGCCATGCCCTGGCCAGGATGCGCACGGCGTGAGGGTGCCTGC
>JAFKFE010000075.1 GCA_017308345.1 Alphaproteobacteria bacterium
CGCCGACGGGCATCTACATAGGATCCGACACGTTCACTTACACCATCAAGGATGGCGATGGTGACATCTCCACCGCGACAGTCACCGTAAACGTGCAGACCAATACGGTTCCAGGAGGCGGTGGCACCGTGTCGCTGACTGTGAACGAAGCAGCACTCGACACGACGCAGGACGCCACCGCCCCGGCAGATCTTCACGCCGGCGTCGTTACTGGCACCAATCCAAATAGCCGCGGCGAGACGGCGCAAGCCAACACCGGAATCACCTTTAATGCCACGGGCGAAGCCATCACTGTTGCCTTCGCCAATCCGAACGGTGGCGACGCGAACTGGATTGCCCCCACAGTATCCGGCCTCGCGTCAGGATATTCCATCACCTGGGCGCTCAGCGGCGGCGAGTTGGTTGGTACGCTTATGCATGGCGCCACAAATCTGGGACCGTCGATTTATCTCGCGCTATCGAATACAAGCGCCGGTCCCAACAGTTCGTTGACCCCCGTGGTCACTGCGACGCTGACCGATCAGTTGCAGCATGCAGCCGGCTCAGGGAACATCACCATCAACGGTCTTCAAGTGGTGGCAACCGACACCAGCGGCGATCATGTCTCCGGTGCCGTCAATCTAACTGTTTTGGACGATGCCCCGCTGCCGTTCACCCCGGATGCGATCTTCGTCGACAACGCCACACATTCTGCCCTGACGGAGCAAATAAACTTCAGCTCGAATGCAGGCGCAGACGGCGTCGGCAATGTCGTTTTCAATGTAACCGATGGCGGAGCCGTCACCGATACGACAGGTTTGAATATTTACCTCAATGGCGAACAGGTTTTCTTCCACGTGGTCGATTCGCATACGGTGGAAGGAAGGACTTCCGCTGCAAACGGTAGCGATCTCGCATTCACCGCTACGCTTGACCCCGCAACAGATACCTGGACCTACACTCAAAATGGATCGCTATTCGCCGGCAATCAGTTCAATAGCGGGAGTTTTACGAATCCAGGCGGCAGCAACAATCTGGCCATCGTCTTGGATGGGCCGAATGGCACGCAGAACGATCTGCTTGTCACGGCCAACGGCAACAACACGGTCAACACCAACAATTCTGAATTCGGTGTCGATGGCGGCAACAGTATCGGCGCTGGTGAAACCATTCGATTCGATTTCGTTCAAAATGCCGCGACGAATGGAACCGTCGCCGGAAGCAGCTTCACCGACCACTATGAGGTCAGCAGTTTCACAAGCACTATCGACACCGGCGGTGGCGGCGCCGCCACATTGATGATCCGTGGTGTCAATGCTGACAATGATCTGGTTTTTGTCGGAGACGGCACTGGAGAGAGCACAGCACAGCTTCTTACGGTTACGGTGGTAGACCATTCCAACAACGGGTTGACCCCTGTCGTCACCTACAATGCGAACGGCACCATCACACTGACGAACGTGGGAAATGGCGACACATTCACTGTGACCGCAAGCAGCGATGCCTTCAGCGCAATGGAGATTACGGGCCTGACCGGAACGAACACATTCAAGCTGACATCGCCTCTCTTCACAACCGCCAACGCGGCTACGCCGTTCGACATCAAGATACCTATTGTCGGAACAGATGGTGACGGCGATTTGGTCACCAGTTCTGTGACGGCGAAGCTTTCGCCGGACGCCAGCACCTGGCATGGGACGGCAGGCGCCGACACCCATACGACAACGACGACGGAAACCAGCCTTTTCGGCGAGGACGGCAACGACGTGCTCAACGGTCTTGCGAACCAAGCAGATACCCTGGCAGGTGGCCGAGGCGACGATATATTGTCCGGAGGCTCCGGAGACGACATCCTCTATGGCGGCTCCGGCAACGACACCCTTATCGGCGGCGCCGGCCACGATACGCTGACGGGCGGCAGTGGCGCTGATACGTTCAAACTCGACCAGATCGAACTGAACATCAAGGATCTCATCACCGACTACAACAAGGCCGAAGGTGACCAGATCGACTTGACCGCATTGTTCGACAAGGCCGACAATGTCGCTCTAGACAATTACGTGCACTACGACACCAGCACCAAGACGCTGAGCGTGGACAGCAGCGGCTCGGGCAGCAACTTCGTGGATGTCGCGGTGCTGCAGAACGGACCGGCCACCACCAACTCGATCAACATTCTCTATGACGAC
>JAFKFE010000076.1 GCA_017308345.1 Alphaproteobacteria bacterium
GAAACGGTGTGGACGAACTTCGCCTGGGCGACCGGGTTGAAGATCACCGCCATGAAGTCGGTGACCTCCATGCGCATGGTGTCCGGATTGAAGGCCGAACCGACCGGATTCTGCATCCAGCCATTGGCGATCAGGATCCAGAGCGCGGAAAAGTTCGTCCCGAGCGCCATCAGCCAGGTGACGGTCATATGCGCGCGCGGCGAGAGCCGATCCCAACCGAAGAAGAACAGTCCGACGAAAGTGGCTTCCAGGAAGAAGGCCATCAGGCCCTCGATGGCGAGAGGCGCCCCGAACACGTCGCCGACATAGTGCGAGTAATAGGCCCAGTTCATGCCGAACTGGAATTCCATGGTGATGCCGGTGGCGACGCCAAGGACGAAGTTGATGCCGAACAGCGTGCCCCAGAACTTCGTCATGTCGCGCCAGATGGTGCGACGGGTCATCACATAGACGGTTTCCATCATGGCGATCAGGATGGAAAGGCCGAGCGTGAGCGGAACGAACAGGAAGTGATAGAGGGCCGTTAGGGCGAACTGCAGACGGGAAAGGTCTACGAGGAGAAAGTCGGACATGGAAGCATCCTTTCTGGGTACGCCTCATAACGCGTCGAGGATATACTCGACTTGACATGAATCAATTCACCTCATCCCGTCGCGTGACAAAAGGAGCGCATGACGATAGCCGCCGCTTCCGCACCGTCTCCTGAGCTCGCCGCTTCGGCGCCGGCCGCATTCGCGGCGATCTCCGCCGCCGAGGGAATGGCAAGGCCCGGCTTGCGTGGTCTCCTCGCCTGCCAGGCCGTCCGCACCGCGCTGAGGCTTGGCTTCGCCGCGACGGCCGCGATGACTGCGGGCCGTCTCGTGATGGGCGAGACGGTGGATTCGTGGCTCGTTGCCGCGATGATCGCGCTGCTCGCTGCTGCCTGCCTCGCCGGATTCGCCTCCGAATGGATGCAGGCTTCCGCGGAGAATGCGGTTTCGACGCGTCTGCGGGCGCTCGCTGGCGAGCGGCTGAGCGAAATGCCGGCCCGCCAGCTGCAATCGCTCTCGACCGGCGCCCTGGTCGTCTCCATGCAGCGCCACCCGGAGTCGGTCGCCGCGCTTTTGGTTGGCCATCGCGCCGCGACGGCCATGATGGCCGCCGGCCCGTTGCTCGCGGCCATCGTGCTTTGCTTCGTCTCCTGGCAGGCGGCGCTGCTGGTCATCTGCCTGACGCCGGTGATGATCCTGTTCTTCGCTTTGGTAGGCAATGCCATCCGCCGGCGCGCCGACGCCCAGGAGCGCGCCTTCGGCCGGCTGGCGGGCCAATTCGCCGACCGTGTCCGCACCCTACCCACGATTCTTGCCAACCACGCGACGGCGACCGAGGAGGCAAAACTCGGCCGGCGCCTGGAGGGCTACGCCGGCGAGACGATCGGCCTTTTGCGTATCGCCTTTGCCAATGCCGGGATCATCGACTTCTTCGCCTCGCTGTCGATCGCGATCCTCGCCATCTTCCTCGGCCTTGGCCACCTGAAGCTTGCAACGATCCCAGGCTTCTCCAATCTCGAGCTCTGGCAAAGCCTGTTCATCCTGATGATCGCGCCGGAATATTTCGCGCCGTTCCGACGCTTCTCGGAACAGTACCACGCAAAGGCGGAAGGACTGGCCGCGGCTGCCGCGCTGGACCGGTTGCTTGGCGCCGAGCCGGTCACGTCGAGGACCTTGCCGGTGCTTGACCGGTTGCGCCTGACCTTGCCGGCGCACGGCCTCGTCGCCATCGTCGGCCCGAGCGGATCGGGCAAATCGACCCTTCTGCGCCGTCTCGCCGGACTTGAGCCGGGTGCGACGGCGAAACCGGGAACCGATCCGCTGTCCGCCAAGGAGATCGCCTGGGTTTCGACGGACGCCTACGTGCCCGAAGGAACCCTGTCGGAGGCCATTTCATGGAACGCCGGCGCGCTGGACCGGAGCCGGCTGGAAAATGTCGCCCGCGCGATCGGGCTGCTCGACGACGCCCTGCTGCCGGGCGGCCTCGAGGCCAGGCTGGACAAGGGCGGCGCCAATCTTTCGGGTGGCCAGCGGCTTCGCATCGCCATCGCCCGCGCGCAGCTTTCCGGACGCACCGTGCTCGCCGACGAGCCGACGGCGAAGCTCGACCGCGCGACGGCCGAGGCCGTGCGGCGCAT
>JAFKFE010000077.1:0-1368 GCA_017308345.1 Alphaproteobacteria bacterium
GTATATGCGCCCGGATAGGAAGAAATTCCAGTGGCGCAAGGGGAATTACCACCCGACAATCAGGGGGCCCAAAATCAGAGCGAAATCAGAGCGGCTTGAATTCCTGCATGCGCCAGCCGCCCGCGTCGGCCAAGCACAGTTCACCCTTATAGAGGGCGACGCCGTCGAAGCTCTCGCGCGTGGCGCTGAAGCGGCGGCAGGTCAGGCCGCCGTCCTTCAGTTCCACCAGTTCGGTGATCGCGCCGCGCGAGCCCGTGCCCGCGTTGGCCCATGGCACAGCCTGGCCGCCAAGCTCCTTGATGTCGGCGGAAGAAACCGCGTTGCCGATGGTGGTCTGGTCGGAGTCGTCGTCGGTCGTCGCCGGGGCGGCAGGCGAGGACGGCGCGCTCGAGGTGATGATGGAGCGGTCGACCTCGGCCTTTTCCAGGCTGAAACCGCCGGCGCCGCAAGCGGCAAGGGGAAGGGCCGCCGTCACGACCACGGCCCTGACGCTGGCCGAAGCGATAACGCCCCATTGCCTGCTGTCAAAAGCCTGCGCGATACGCAACAATCGGCGAACTCCTCCCGTAACGGTAAAAATTCGGAAAACTATGAACGAAACTGAGTTAACAAGCAGTGACTTCACCGAGGCCGCGGAGCCGTTCAGGCTCTTTGCCGCATGGCTGGAGGACGCCACCAAAAGCGAGATCAACGACGCCAACGGCGTCGCCCTGGCGACCGTCGACGCCGACGGCATGCCGGATGTGCGGATGGTGCTGCTCAAGGGCTTCGACGAAAAGGGGTTTGTCTTCTACACGAATTTCGAGAGCGCCAAGGGCCGCGAGATTCTTGGCAGCATGAAGGCGGCGATGTGCTTCCACTGGAAATCGCTGCGCCGGCAGGTGCGCGTGCGCGGGCCGGTGGAGATCGTCAGCGACGCCGAGGCCGACGCCTATTACGCGACGCGGCCGCGCGGCAGCCGCATCGGCGCCTGGGCCTCGAAACAGTCGCGGCCGCTGGAGAGCCGCTTCGCGCTGGAGAAAGCGGTGGCCGAATACACGGCACGCTACGCCATCGGCGAGATTCCTCGGCCAAAGCACTGGTCGGGCTTCCGCATCGTGCCGCGGACGATCGAGTTCTGGCACGACCGGCCGTTCCGGCTGCATGACCGCGTCGTCTTTTCGCGCAACGCCGCCGGCGGCTGGGACAAGGAGCGGCTTTATCCCTGAGGCGGGAGCGGGCGACGGGTTCAGCCCTTCTTGCGCGTCATGAAAGCGGTGAGCGCGGCGCGCGCCTCGTCGGAGGTCAGGCGCTCGCGGAAATGCCCGGCCTCTGCCTTGATGCGGGCGACGAGTCCCTCGCGCGGCTCGCGCATCAGGTCGCGGGCAA
>JAFKFE010000077.1:1382-3549 GCA_017308345.1 Alphaproteobacteria bacterium
GCCTGCGGCGGCTTGGTGGCAATCTGACTGGCCGCGGCCAGCACCGCGCCTTCGAGGGCGTCTTCGGCGACGACCTCGTAGATCAGCCCGGCGGCCTTTGCGCGCTCGGCTGAAAAGCCCTCGCCGAGGCCGAGCAACGCGAAAGCGCCCTGGCGGCCCAGGATTTGCGGCGCGATCAGGCTGGAGCCGGCCTCCGGCACAAGGCCGAGATCGACGAAGGGCGTGCGGAACAGCGTGCGCGGGGTGGCGAAGGTCAGGTCGCAATGCAGGTTGAGCGTGGTGCCGATACCGACGGCGATGCCGTCGACGCCCGACACCATCGGCTTTTGCGACCGCGCCAGCGCCATCAGGAAATCCCAGACCTCATTGCCGCCCTCGCCGCCGGTGGCGATGACCAGGAAATCGGCCAGGTCGTTACCGGAAGAGAAGGCGCCGGGAACGCCGAGGAAGACATGCACGCGGACAGCCGGATCGGCGTCGCCCTCGACAAGGGCGGCCGACATGCTGGCGTACATCGCGCGCGTCAGCGCATTCTTCTTGTCCGGGCGGTTGATGCGGATGATCTGCACGGCGCCCTGGCGCTCGACGAGGATATGGTCTGTCACGGCTGGTCCTTTGAGCGTCGGGATGCTTAAGCGGAAATCAGAGCCTTGCCGGCGGCGGCAAGGCTTTCGCCACCGTCGACGACGCGCTCCTTGAGCGCGCGCGTCTCGCCGAGCAGGTTTTCGGCAAAGAAGCGGCAAAGCGGGATACGGCCACGATCGGCGAGCCCGCCCTGCGCCAGATAGGCGCCGCCGGCGGCAAGCGAGATCAGGCGCAGATAGGGCGTGGCGCCGGCCACCGCGGCATCGGCCTTGCCGTCGGCCGTCAGCTTCTGCAGGAAGCGCGTCGCCTCGTCGAGATCGGCAAGCGCGCGATCGAGATTGTCGGCGGTGCGTCCGAAGCCTTCGATGTTGGAGGTGCGCACCGCATCGGCCACCGCTTTCAATTCGCCGATATAGGAATGCACATGCTCGCCGCCGCCGAGCGGCAGCTTTCGCGAGACGAGGTCGATCGCCTGGATGCCGTTGGTGCCTTCATAGATCGGCGCGATGCGCGCGTCGCGATAAAGGGCGGCGGCACCCGTCTCCTCGATGAAGCCCATGCCGCCATGCACCTGGACGCCCAAAGAGGCGACCTCCACGCCGACATCGGTGGAGAAGGCTTTCGCCAGCGGCGTCAGCAGGTTGGCGCGGTCGCGCCAGTTGGCGGCGGCCTCGCCTTCGCCGAGCCGGGCGCGGTCAAGCGCATGCGCGCAGGAATAGTTGATGGAACGCGCGATCTGGGTCAGTGCGCGCATGGTCAACAGATTACGCTGTACGTCCGGGTGATGGACGATCGGCGCCATGCCGGGGCCCGAATAGTCCGAGGCCTTGCCCTGGCGGCGCTCATTGGCATAGGCGATCGCCTTCTGGGTGGCGGTCTCTGCCACCGCAACACCCTGCATGCCGACGGCAAGACGGGCGTTGTTCATCATCGTGAACATGCAGGCCAACCCCTTGTTCTCCTCGCCGATCAGCCAGCCGATGGCGCCCGGCTTGGCACCCTGGAAACCGTCGCCATAGATCATGGTGCAGGTCGGCGAGGCATGGATGCCGAGCTTGTGCTCAAGGCCGGAACAGAAGACGTCGTTGCGGGCACCGAGCGAACCATCTTCGGCGACAAAAAACTTCGGCACGAGGAACAGCGAGATGCCGCGCGTGCCGGCCGGCGCGTCGGGCAATCTCGCCAGCACCAGATGCACGATGTTGTCGGTGAAATCATGCTCGCCATAGGTGATGAATATCTTCTGGCCGAAGATGCGGTAGGTGCCGTCGCCGACCGGCTCGGCGCGGCTGCGCAGGGCCGCGAGGTCCGAGCCTGCCTGCGGCTCGGTCAGGTTCATCGTGCCCATCCACTCGCCGGAGACGAGTTTTGCGAGGTACTTGGCCTTGAGTTCCTCCGAGGCGTGTTTGTCGAGCGCCTCGACCGCGCCCATGGTCAGCGTCGGGCCGATGCCGAAGGCCATCGCGGCGGAGTTCCACATTTCGAGCGCGGCGACGCCGAGCATGGTCGGCAGGCCCTGGCCGCCGAATTCCTCCGGCCCGGACAGCGCGTTCCAGCCGCCTTCGATCCAGCGCCGGTAGAG
>JAFKFE010000078.1:0-2164 GCA_017308345.1 Alphaproteobacteria bacterium
CATGGCTCGGCGCATCCGTGGGCTTCACCGTGTTGACGCTTGCGGTCTACGCCTTTGCCAGTTCCGGCCGGATACTCGATCCCGCCGTCGGTCTTGCCGGCGCTGTCGCGCTGTTCGTCGCCGGCCTCTATCAATTCAGCGGCTTGAAGCAGGCGTGCCTGGACAAGTGCCGCAACCCGTTCTCGATCCTGTTCGCCAACTGGAGCGCGAAACCGGGCCGCATCTTCCGTCTGGGGTTGGAGCAGGGCGTCTGGTGCCTCGGTTGCTGTTGGGCGCTGATGCTGGTGATGTTTGCCGTGGGCGCCATGAACGTCTTCTGGATGGCGCTGATCGGCTTGTTCACTTTGATCGAAAAACTGACCGACGGCAGGATGGCCAGCCGGGTTGCCGGTGCGATACTGCTTGTGTGGGCGGCTGCCCTGCTATTAGTTTCGGCGTGAGGGGGAGAATTCTATGACCGACCAAAGCTGGGCGATGAAAGGGGAGCTGGTGCTCTCCTGCAATTGCACGGTTTTCTGTCCCTGCGTGCTATCGCTGGGCAGCCATCCCCCGACGGAAGGCTACTGCCAGACCTGGGCCGGCTTCCGCATCGATGCGGGCCATTTCGGCGAGACCGATCTTTCCGGCCTCAATCTCGGGCTGGTGATGGAAATCCCGGGCTATATGAGCCGCGGCAACTGGAGCGCCGGCCTGTTCATCGACAAGCGCGCCTCGGTCTATGCGGTGAAGGGGTTGACGAAGATATTCACCGGCAAGGCCGGCGGCACCACCTCGCTGCTGTCGATCCTCGTCGGGAAATTCCTCGGCGTCGAACAGGTGCCGATCACCTACGAGACACGCGACAAGACGCGCGTCTTCCAGATACCGAAGATCATCGACGGCGCGGTGACGCCGATCCCCGGCAAGGACCGCGAGAAGGACACGGTGATCACCAATTCCGAATATTGGATCGCGCCGGAAATCATCGTGGCGAAGTCCGACAAGAGCAAGATGCGCGCCTTTGGCCGCAACTGGAATTTCGCCGGCCGATCGGCCGAAATCTGCAAGCTGGACTGGCGGGGACCGTGAGCAAGAACACAACGGCCAGGAAGGCGGCGAAGAAGATCGCAGAGCGGCTTCCGCTGCCGAAGAAGAAGGTGACGTGGCCGCAGGCGCGCGCCTTCTCCGTCCATCTGCTTACCGCGTCGGGATCGTTCCTCGCCTTCCTGTCGCTGGTGGCGGCGAGCGAGGAGCGCTGGACGGCGATGTTCTGGTGGCTGGGGCTGGCGCTGTTCGTCGACGGCATCGACGGCCCGATCGCCAGGAAGCTCGAGGTCAAGGAGATCCTGCCGACATGGTCGGGCGAGCTCCTCGACAACATCATCGACTACGTCACTTACGTGCTCATCCCGGCCTTCGCGCTCTATCAGCGCGGTTTCATGGGCGAGAATCTGTCCTTCCTGTCCGCGGCCATCATCGTGGTCTCCAGCGCGATCTACTACGCCGACACCGGCATGAAGACGAAGGAGAACTTCTTCAAGGGGTTCCCGGTCGTCTGGAACATGGTGGTGTTTACGCTGTTTGTTATCGAGCCCGGGCAATGGGTGTCTTTCGCCGTGGTGGTCGTCGCCGGCATTTTTACTTTCCTGCCGATCAATTTCATCCATCCGGTGCGGGTCGTGAGGCTGAGGCCGCTCAATCTCGGCATGACGCTCTTGTGGTGCGCCTTCGGCGCGCTGGCGCTGGCGCAGGCAGCGCTTGCGGCCTTCTATGACAAGATCGGCGTGCTGGGGGAGCAAGTCAGCAGCTTCACCAAGATCGGCATCACCATTAGCGGCCTCTATCTCGCCTGCATTGGTGGCGTCATGCAGGTGTTTCCCAATCTGGGCGCCAGAAAATCCTGATCTGGCTTTTTGTCGGAGGATTATCTTTCGGCATCATGCGCCAGATTCCGTTCGTACCCCTGCAGAGAGTTGAGCGATGTCCAAGGCAATCCGCATCCACGCCAATGGCGGCCCCGAAGTCCTGGCATATGAAGACGCCGATCCCGGTCAGCCGGGCGAAGGCCAGATCCTGATCCGGCACACCGCGATCGGCCTCAACTTCATCGACGTCTATCACCGCTCCGGGCTTTATCCGCCGCCCGGCGGTTTTCCGCTGATCCCTGGCGGGGAGGCGGCGGGCG
>JAFKFE010000078.1:2214-3194 GCA_017308345.1 Alphaproteobacteria bacterium
TGTCGGCGCCTATTGCGAGAAGCGGGTGATCGCCGCCGAGCGTGTGGTCAAGGTGCCGGAGGGCATCAGCGACGAGCAGGCCGCGGCAATGATGCTTAAGGGCATGACGGCCGAATACCTGTTGCGCCGTACCTTTCCGGTGAAGGCCGGCGACACGATCCTCTACCACGCGGCGGCCGGCGGCGTCGGCCTGATCCTCGGCCAGTGGGCAAAGCACCTCGGCGCGACCGTGATCGGCACCGCGAGTTCCACCGACAAGATCGAACTCGCCCGGGCGCATGGCTTCGACCACGTGATCAACTACAAGGAGCAGGATTTCGTCGCGGGCGTCGCGGCGCTCACGGGCGGGAAGAAATGCGACGTCGTCTACGATTCCGTCGGCGCCGACACCTTTCCCGCATCGCTCGATTGCCTGCGGCCGCTCGGCATGTTCGTCAGCTTCGGCCAGTCGTCCGGGCCGATCCCGCCTTTCTCGATGTCGCTGCTGGCCCAAAAGGGCTCGCTCTATGCAACCCGGCCGACACTGTTCGTCTACAACGCCAGGCGCGAGGATCTGGTGAAGTCGGCGGAAGCGCTTTTCGACGTGGTCAAGAGTGGCGCAGTGGAGATCAAGATCAACCAGCGCTATGCCCTGAAGGACGCGGCAAAGGCTCATGCGGATCTCGAAGCCCGCAGGACGACGGGAACGACTGTCCTCATCCCCTAGATCAGGATGATGTTTCGGCGAATCCTCATCCTGATCCAACTCATTGTTGGAGCATGATCTTATCCGAGAACCGGTGCCCACTTTTCGGAATCATGCTCAGGGGCCGAACGATTTCAGTCGAATCGACCTGAAAGTTGAATCCATCGCTGCATCAAAGAAATGGAGCATGGTGCAGGCTCGAAATCCGCTTCGTATGTTTTGGCAATACGTTTTAGCCGGCTGCCTTGTTTTTCAGCGACTTGCCGTAGGCGGAGGCATGGCTTGCCTGAAAACC
>JAFKFE010000079.1 GCA_017308345.1 Alphaproteobacteria bacterium
AAAGCCTTGCTGAGACGAGCCAGGCCCCGGATGGTAAAGGCATTATCGCTTCCATAACCGGCCTCGAAGCCGGCATTCAGCGTCATGCCGGCGCCCACCTCCGCCGTGACGTCGGCCCCCGCAAAGCCACGCAGCGCAAATTTCCTGCCACCGGCGGGAAAGGAAATGTCCTGGCCGAGCAATGTCGCCGACACATCGTCGCTGCTTTGCGCGATCGCGTCGATGCCCGCTCGAAGCGTGGTTTGCCACGCCTGATTTGGCGTGCTGACAGGTGTCAAAGCCAGTGCGAACTGGCCACGCGCCTCGAAGAGATTGACGTTGCGCCGCGAGACCGCGAGATCGCCGTCCGAACCGGTCTCCTCATAGTCGTCGACGAAGAGCCCCGCGTAACGCAGCCGCACGCTGGGCATCAGCGTGCCCGCGGTGACCGGCAGCCGCATGCCGAGCGTGACCGACGGGCTGAGGAAAAAGCCGTTGAAATCCGCCCGCGCCGTCTCGACGCCGTCGAGCACCAGATTGTTCGCGACACGGCGGCGGCTGCGCTCCTGGAGCACACCGGCCACGAATGCCGCCTCGGCGAAATGACCACCTGCGTCATAGTCGAGATAGACGCCGGCAAACACGCCGCGATGGACTATCTCCTGCGCCTCGTCGTCGACCTCGGTCGATCCCGCGGCACCCCCGAGGAACAAGCCTCCCAGGAAGCCGTCGCCCGAGCGCCTTTCAGCGCCGGCGACCACGCCGCCAAGCGCCTCGCTAAACCCGGCGGATGCTCCCGAACCGCCCTGGGAGCGTATCCCGCCGAACGTGGAGATCCAGGCGTTCGGACCTTTATGCGGCCCGAGCAAGTCATCGCCCGGAGCCCCCATGCGCGCCTCGACGGCGCCGGCTATGCCGTCGATAAGATCCTCGATCAGCGGCCCGCTGCTGGCAAATCCGGTGATGTCGACAACCGCCACGCTGTCGCCGCTCGTCACGAACGGCCTGCCGCCGGTGAGGACGGTTTGCGGCAGGCCGCTTCCCGAAAAGCTCATGACGGCGTTGAGCGCAGGGCCGAAGGTCACGGTGTTGCCGCCGCCGGAAAAGACGATCGGTCCCTGGATGGCCGTCCCGCCCAACAGGTTCAGTGTCGCGCCGGGCGCGCCGAAATAGATCGCCACGCTCTGGTCGCTGAAGACGCGGCCGGAATTGGTGATGACGGAGTTGCCACCCTGGGCGGCGATGGCCACACCGCCCACGCCGCCCACGATGACCGACCCCGAATTGCTGATCGTGGCGTTGCCGAACACGGCGCTGATACCTATAGAGGCCGTCCCGAAGACGTTGACGGTGCCGCTGTTGGCGAGAGCGATGTCATTGCCGCTGGCGCCGATGCCGACGGAAGCCAGGCCCGACACGGTGATCGACCCGGAATTTTGGAGTTGGAGACCGTTGCTCTGCCAGAGGATTCCCCCGGCCGCGGTCCCATAGGCCTCGATCGAGCCGCTATTGTCCACCCTCAGGTCCGGTCCATCGCCGATTATGCCGGCGGCCGCCGTGCCGGACACGCCGATGAAGCCGTGATTGTCCACATGCCCGCCCGAGGCATCGCTGATGATGCCGTATGTGGCGACGCCAAGCGCCTCTATCGAGCCGTTGTTCGCGATATGCGCATTGCCGCCCTCCGACAGAACGCCGATGGAGCCATCGCCTATCGCCAGGATGGCTCCGTTGTTGAGGATGGTCGCGTCGACCCCTTGCGAATGCACATTGGCGGCGCCGCCGCCCAATGTTGCGATCAATCCGTCATTGGTGAGCCGCTGGTTCGAGTTGAGCATCCGCACGGCATCGGCGCCGGCGCTAAATGTCTCGATCGCTCCGTTTGTCTGAACGACGCCGGTGTCACCGGCATTGCTCATCGTCTGCTGGCCGGCGGTGACGCCATCGCCGATGACAAAATCCTGGCTGAACGCCGCGCCGCTTGCGAGCGAGACCCCGGCGACAATCGACAGCGCTATCGCGCCTGGAACCCCTGTGCGCGACGTCGGTATCACCCCCTCGGCGCATGGGCACGCAACGGGTGAATTCTGCGCCCGAAGCAAGCGAAAGACAAGCCGCGGACAAAACGTCCAGACCAGGGGATGAACGTCTGCGAAGAAGCCTACCGCCTCAGCAACGCGC
>JAFKFE010000080.1 GCA_017308345.1 Alphaproteobacteria bacterium
CGACGCTCCAGCATGTGATCGATTTGTTTGGCGACGGAACGGAGCACAAATACCAAGCGGCCGACGAAGCCGCGGCGGCTCTGAGGGTCGTTTTGCGCGCGAAACGCCGGACCGGCGTAGCGAATTGTGTCGATTGTATCCATTTCCGTTCTACCTTGTCTCGATTGTACCTTTCCAATCGCGGTTTCGATATGAATTGACTCATCGCGCGGTGCAATATAGAAAATTGTCACCATGACAAATTGGCTCCCTGACCTCTCCTCCGGCTCCGGTCCCCTCTATCAGCGCCTTGCTGACAGCATTGAGTCAGATATCGACAAGGGCGTCATCGACGCGGGCGCAAAACTGCCGCCGCAGCGCGACCTCGCCTATGACATCGGCACGACCGTCGGCACCATCGGCCGGGCCTATCAGCTGCTGCGCGAGCGCGGCCTGGTGAGCGGCGAGGTCGGGCGCGGCACCTATGTGCTCGGCCAGCGCGCCGAGACCCCTAAACCCGATGTCGAACCGGGCCTGCAAGGCACCCGCTTCATCGACGCGCCGAGCGGCAAGCTGCGCTTCGACAGCACCGCCGCGCCCGATGTCGGCCAGGGCGCCGTCATCGCCGACCTGCTCGCGCGCACGGCGCAGGAGCATCCGCACGACATTTCGAGCTACACGCGTGACTTCCCCGAGCGCTGGTACGAGGCAGGCAGCCGCTGGCTGGCGCGAAACGCCTTCCGCCCCTCGCCCGATTCCATCGTGCCGACGCTGGCCACCCATGCCGCGGTCATGGCGGCGATCGCGGCGCTGACCATGCCTGGCGACTACGTGGTGTTCGAGCACCTCACCTATTCGCAGATCGCGCGCAGCGCCGGGCTGATCGGGCGGCGCACGGCGCTGGTCGCGACCGATGAGGATGGCATCGACCCCGACGATTTCGAACGCGTCTGCGCGCAGAAACATCCGAAGGTGATGTTCCTGATGCCGACCGCCAAGAACCCGACGCTGGTTACGCTCTCGGCGGAGCGGCGGCAGGCGATCGCGCGGATCGCGCGCGAATACAATGTCGTGCTGATCGAGGACGATCTCTATGGCGAGCTCACCGACGTCCCGACGCCGCTGCTGGCCGAATACGCGCCGGAGCGCACGATCGTCGCCGGCGGCCTGTCGAAATCGGTCGCGGCCGGCGTGCGCGGCGGCTGGCTCTCCTGTCCGCCGAGCTATCGCCATCGCATCCGTATCGCCCACAAGATGATGACCGGCGGCCTGCCCTTCCTGCTGGCCGAGGTCGGCACGAGGCTGGTGATGTCGGGCCAGGCGGGCGAGATCCGCAAGCGCTGCATCGCCGAGGTTCAGGCCCGCCTCGCCATCGCGCGCGAGGTTCTGGCGGGTTTCGACTTCAAGGCAAGGGACGATGTGCCCTTCATTTGGCTGACCTTGCCTGACCCTTGGCTGTCCGGGACGTTCAAGAATGCCTGCCTGGCGCAAGGCGTGCTCCTCGACGACGAGGACGAGTTCAAGGCAGGCCGTTCCGAGCAGGTCTTTCACGGTGTGCGCTTCGGCGTGTCGCAACCCCGGCTAAGCAAGGACGTCGCCGACGGCGTTGCCGTCATCCGCCGCCTGCTCGACGAAGGCCGCGCCGGCTACGACAGTTTTTCCTGAGCCCGGTCCCGGTCAGGCCCTCGAGCACGGCAGAGGCAGTTTTCCGGCGTTTTTCGTCATCCGATGGGGTGTATCGCGCGAAAGCTTGCGATAAGAGGGGACTCAGAAAATCCCCCTCTCCCACGGACAAAAATCGCCGCTCATGACTATTTCCAATTCCGTGCCGATCACTCCCGAGCTCGTCGCCGCGCACGGGCTGAAGCCCGACGAATACCAGCGCATCCTCGACCTGGTCGGGCGCGAGCCGAGTTTCACAGAACTCGGCATCTTCTCGGCGATGTGGAACGAGCACTGCTCCTACAAATCCTCGAAGAAATGGCTGCGCACGCTGCCGACGAGCGGCCCGCAGGTGATCCAGGGGCCGGGCGAGAATGCCGGCGTGGTCGACATCGGCGACGGCGACTGCGTGGTCTTCAAGATGGAGAGCCACAACCACCCCTCCTACATCGAACCCTATCAGGGCGCGGCAACCGGCGTCGGCGGCATCCTGCGCGACGTCTTCACCATGGGCGCGCG
>JAFKFE010000081.1 GCA_017308345.1 Alphaproteobacteria bacterium
CGCGCCGCGAAGCACTTCCGTGCTGTAGCCGCCCTGCACGATCCCGAGCGACAGCGTCGCCGCGACGAAGCCGTTGATCTGAAATTCGGAAGCGAGCCCCGTGAAAGTCACGGCCGAGCGCAATGCGTCCGTCGCGGTGTAGTAGATGAGGAAGATGATGAGGATGTCCGGGATGGAGCGGATGATCGTCGTGTAGGCGACGGCGACGAAGACGGCCGTGCGACGCTTCGAGAGCTTGGCCAATGCGCCGGCGAGGCCAAGCGCCAGGCCGACGATATAGGCGCTGATTGAGATTTCGAGACTCAGCCAGGCGCCGCGAAGCAATTCGTCGCCCCAGCCCTTGTCGCCGAAGCCGAGTAGGGTCAGCCAAGACACCATCGAATCCATGCGGCAAGTTCCAATGAAGATGGTGCCGGCCGATCGGCCCGCACTGGGGCATGATGCCGAAAAGCGGCTGGTCAATCGCCGTAGATGTCGAAATCGAAATACCGCTTCGTGATCGTATCGTACTCGCCGCTGGCCTTCACGGCCTTGAGCGCCGCGTTGAGACGGTCCCTGAGCGCCGTGTCTTCCTTGCGCACGCCGCCGCCGTCTCCGTAGCCGAACATCTTCTCGTGCGGCAGGGTCACCTTGACTTCGTAAGCCTGGCCTTCCGGCTTTTTCAGGAAGTCCTGGATCTGGATGCCCGCCGCTGCCATCAGGTCGACGCGCCCGGCCTGCATGTCTGCGATTTCATCGTCGAGCGTCGGATAGATCTTGACGTCGGCGATGCCGTTGAACTTGTCCTGCATGTAGGTCGCCTGCAGGCTCGCATTCTGTGCCGCCACGGCCACGCCCTTGAACGTCTCGGGCTTGGTAACGTCGAACGTGCGCGTGTCCGCCTTGGCGCCGACGAGCACGTTGGGCGAGTAGTAGTACTTGTCGGTGAAGTCGATGACCTCCTTGCGCTTGTCGGTGATCGACATCGAGCTCCAGATCACGTCGAACTTCTTGTCGAGCAGCGCGGGGATGATACCGTCCCAGGCGATATCGACGATCTCGCATTTCGCCTTCATCTCGGCGCACACGGCATTCATCAGGTCGATCTCCCAACCCTGCCACTTGCCGCTGGCGTCCTTGACCGAGAAGGGCGCGTAAGGCTCGGCCGCGACGCCGAAGCGGATGACATCGTCGGCGGCCGCCGAGGGAGCGCTGGCGGCGCCAAGGGCCGCCGCGATCAGCGATGCGATGAGTGCAAGCTTCTTCATGGTTATTCCCCTTTTTGTTTGTGCTGAATTATCTTTTCGCGATGATGATTTTCAGGCGATGTCCGAAAACGCTAACAGGTCAAATCAAGCCGATCTAATGCCCTCCGCGGCGCGGTTCATCACCAATAGTTATGACAGCCGCAAGACTTTGGATGGTGCAGTCGGGCTGGTGCTGCGATGGGCAAAATGCATGGTCCGTCAGACCAGGTCGCTGTGCCTGAGCCGCCATCGGGACACGGCCACCCGAGCTATGAGTTTTTCCCGTTAGCCTCACCCCGAAGGCAATAGGCTCGGCACTGTCCGCCAAATCCCGGTTGTGCCATCGTCCATCCAGTCCTTGGATGCTGATAGCGAGGTCTCGTGCGACTTGAGTTTGCCGAATGAAAACCGATCCCTGCGGGTCCATCGAGGCGTTGGGTGAAGAAATCGCTTCCGGCCTCTCGCCGGTAAGGATCGTCGAGGCCTGTCTCGAGCGGATCCACGCGCTGAACGGAGAGATCAGGGCGATGATCTTCGTGAGCGAAGCCGAAGCCCTTGATAACGCGCTTCAGGCAGAGCGCGAAATCCGATCGGGCCGCAGGCGCGGTTCGCTGCACGGTGTGCCCATCGCGATCAAGGACATTGTCGACGTGAAGAATTGGCCGACGACCGGCGGGTCCCGATTGTTAGGCAACCAGGTCGCGCAAGATACGGCAGCCTGTATTGCCAACCTTCAGGCGGCGGGCGCGATCATCATCGGCAAGACCAATCTGCACGAGCTCTGTGCCGGCGGGCATGACAACCCGTGGTTCGGCAAGGTCGTCAATCCGCTCGACGGAAGCCGTGGCACGGGGGGCACGAGCAGCGGATCGGCGGCCGCGGTCGCGGCAGGCTTCTGCGCGGCGGCGATCGGCACCGAC
>JAFKFE010000082.1 GCA_017308345.1 Alphaproteobacteria bacterium
GCTCCCGCCGCGGTCGATCCCAATGCCGTGGTCGCCACCGTCAATGGCGAGAAGCTGACCGAGGCCGACCTTGCGCTCGCCGAAGGCGAGCTGTCGCAGCAGTTCGCGCAGCTGCAGCCGGAACAGCGCCGCGCCGCGGCGCTTTCGGCCGCGATCGAAATCCGCGTCATGGCCAAGAAGGCGGTCGACAGCGGCCTCGACAAGGATCCCGACTTCCAGCGCCGCATGGCTTTCCTGCAGGCGCGCGCGCTGCATGGCGAGGGCGTCGAGAAGGAAGTGGTCGACAAGGTGACGGACGCCGAAGTGCGCGCCCGCTACGACCAGGAAATCGCCAACACGCCGCCGGTCAACGAAATCCACGCCCGTCACATCCTCGTGAAGACGAAGGAAGAAGCCGAGGCGATCATCAAGCAGCTCGACGGCGGCGCCGACTTCCAGAAGCTCGCCAACGACCACACCAGCGACCCGAGTGGCAAGACCAGCGGCGGCGACCTCGGCTGGTTCGGCCCGGGGCAGATGGTGCCGGAATTCGACAAGGCGGCCTTCGCGCTCGAGGTCGGCAAATATTCGAAGGAGCCGGTGCAGTCGCAGTTCGGCTGGCACGTCATCAAGGTCGAGGACAAGCGCGCCAAGCAGCCGCCGGCCTTCGACGACGTCAAGGACCAGGCCAAGCAGGCGGTGATCCGCGACAAGTATTTCGCCATGGTCAAGGACCTGCGGGCCGCCGCCAAGGTCGAGATCCCGGACGAGAAGCTGAAGGCGGCGGTCGACACGATGGAAGCTGGCAAGTAATCCACCGCAGGCCAGAATATATCGCAAAGGGCGCCTTCCGGGCGCCCTTTCGCATTGTCAGGCCGGACCTATGCCTCGCACCACATAGCGGACGGCGGTCCGGATCGTCGCCTCGTCCTCATCGAGGCGATTGGTCAAAAGATGCCGCCAGGCGTAGGATGCGATCAGATCGGCGACGATCGCGGCATCGGTGTCCGCCGCCACCTCGCCGCGCGCCTTGGCGCGCTCGATCATCAGGCCGGTATGGCTGCGGCGCCCTTTTGAATATTCGGCAAGCGCGGTCGCGGCCGTCTCGTCCGACTGGGCCTCGGCGACCAGCGAGCGGAAGATATTGCCCGAAGGGGTGTCGCGCCAGTGCGCGAACAGGTTCCTGAGAAAGCCGACCAGGTCGTCCTCGACGTTTCCCGTGTCTGGCGTCTCGACGCGTTTCTGCCGCTGGTAGACCTCGATCAGCAGCGCCGCCTTGCTCGGCCACCAGCGGTAGATGGTCGGCTTGCCGGCGCGCGCCCGCCGGGCGACGGCCTCGATCGAGAAGCCGGCATAGCCCGCCTCGCGCAATACAGCTTCGGCGGCCTCGACAATGGCATCGGCGCTTTCGGGATTGCGTTTCGCGCCGATCGACTTGCGCCCGCGGGCCGCGGCTTCGCCCATCAAGGTCTTCCTTAGCCGGTGAATCTGTCGCCAATCATATTGGCTTCGGCCATGAAACGAAACGACGCGTTTCCAGTCGCACAGCCCCCGGGTCAGGTCGGCAAAGCGCGGCCAGAACGCCCCTTGCGCCGGGGCGCGCTATCGGGCAAACCGGCCTTCTTTTCGCGCTCTTGCCGCCCCGGGGTCATGATGTCCGCTACGATTTCGCCGCTCGCACCGAAGAAATACCCGAAGATGCCGGTCATCGAGGGGGTGCGCATCGCGACCGCCGAAGCCGGCATCAAGTACCGGAACCGCACCGATCTGCTTGCCATGGTCTTCGATCCGGGCACGGCTGTTGCCGGCGTGTTCACCAGGTCGAAATGCCCTTCCGCGCCGGTGGACTTCTGCCGGCAGAACCTGCCCGCCGGCAAGGCGCGCGTGCTGGTCGTCAATTCCGGCAACGCCAACGCCTTCACCGGCAAGAAGGGCAAGGCCTCGACCGCGCTGACCGGCGAGGCGGCGGCCAAGGCCGCCGGATGTTTGGAGAGCGAGGTGTTCCTGGCCTCGACAGGCGTCATCGGCGAGCCGCTCGACACCACCAAATTCAGCCATCTGCTCGCCGGGCTGGTCAAGGACGGCAGGCCGGATCTGTGGACCGAGGCGGCCAGGGCCATCATGACCACCGATACCTACCCGAAGGTGGCGACGGCGACGGTCAAGC
>JAFKFE010000083.1 GCA_017308345.1 Alphaproteobacteria bacterium
AAGCAGGAGCAGCGTGATGGACAAGCGCGATCTGTCGACTCTCTTCCGGGAACGGTTGAAAATGCTCTTGACACGGTCCGACCTCAATCAATCGGCCTTCGCGGCGGCCGTCGGCATCGACCGCTCGGCGCTGTCGCAGCTCCTGTCGGGCGCTTCGACCCGCCTGCCTCGCGCCGAGACGCTTCTCAACATCGCGGCCGAGTTCAAGGTGTCGCTCGACTGGCTGCTCGGCCTCTCCCAGGACGAGGGCGTCACCGGCGAAATCCGCGAGAGCCTGGAGATCGAGGAAGCGCCGGACGGCTTCGACCGCACGCTGCTTGCCAAGTGGCACGCGGAGGCGGCGGGCACGAAGATCCGCTACGTGCCGGCGGGCATTCCCGACCTTTTGCGCACCGAGGCCCTGGTCGAGTACGAGGCCGGCATCACCAACAAGAGCCGTGAAGCGCAGGCCGGCGAAACGCAGTACCGTATCGATTACAACCGCCGGCCGGAGACCGACATGGAGGTCTGCATGCCGCGCCACACGCTGGAGATCTTCGCGCGCGGTCTCGGCGTCTGGGATCGTTTCCCCGAGGCCGACCGCCGTGAGCAGTTGCTGCACATGGCAACCCTCCTCGACGACCTTTATCCGACCTTCCGGCTGTTCCTCTATGACGGACGCATGCGCTATTCGATCCCTTATACGATCTTCGGCCCCTACCGCGCCGCGATCTATGTCGGGGACATGTATCTGGTTCTGAACGCAACCCAGCCGATCCGCACCCTCACCAGCCATTTCGACAATCTGATCCGCGCCGCGGACATCAACGCGCATGAGGCGGCGAGCTTCGCGCAAAGACTGGCCGCAATGTCCTTCCCGTCAGGCTCTGTCTGAGCGCCGGCATCGATATCATCCTGGCGATCCAGCCAGCCGCCGCTCATCGTTTCAGGGAAACCCATGCAAGAACCGCGTCGCATCGTTGTTCCTCCTCAGTCGGGCCGTTCCACGCGCGTCAGGCGCGGCGATCTGATCCGCATCATCGATCCCAAGGGGCAGCAGGTCTGCGACCTCTGGGCATTCTCGACCGAAGGCCGGCTCGACTGGCTGAGCACGTCGCAGACCCGCGACATAACCGAACGGCTGTTCCCCAAACCGGGCGACCATTTCTACAGCGCCGCCGGCAGGATCATGCTGACGCTGGTCGAGGACGCCTCGCCCGGACCGCACGACATGCTCTACCCGGCATGCGACAGCGCGCTGTATGAACGGGCCGGCCTGCCGAACCACCCGAACTGTCGCGACAACCTGATGACGGCGCTCGGCGCGGAAGGCATCGACCCCCCCTTCGCGCCCGATCCGGTCGCCCTGTTCCAGAACTCGTTGCCGCAGCCTGACGGAACCCTGGTGGTCGAGGCTTCGATCAATCCGCCGGGCGGTTACGTACGGTTGCGCGCCGAGCAGGACCTCCTGCTCGTCGTCACCGCCTGCTCGGTCGATCACCATCCGACCAATGGCGATGCCTGCACCGAGATCGAGGTCGAGATCACTCCGGCCACGTAAGGCCCTCACGGCGCAATCTCGTTGACTGGACATAAAGACTTCTTTATATCGTTATTTGAATTTAACACGAAAGCCAAAGCTATGACCGCGACCAACCCGATTGACGCCCTGCTTGCCGAAAAGGGCGTGCTTCTGGCCGACGGCGCCACCGGCACCAATCTGTTCGCGATGGGTCTCGAGGCCGGCGAAGCGCCTGAGTTGCTCAATGAGACTTCGCCCGAGACCATTGCCAGCCTGCATCAGAACTTCGTCGACGCCGGCGCCGATATCATCCTGACCAACTCCTTCGGCGGCACGCGCCACCGGCTCAAGCTGCACCACGCGCAGGACCGTGTTTTCGAGCTGAACAAGCGCGCCGCCGAGATCGCCCGCTCCGTCGCCGACAAGGCCGGCCGCAAGGTGATCGTCGCCGGCTCCGTCGGCCCGACCGGCGAGTTGCTGGTGCCGCTCGGCGCCCTGACCTATGACGACGCTGTCGATGCCTTTGCCGAGCAGATCGAGGGTCTCAAGGCCGGCGGCGCCGAAGTCGCCTGGATAGAGACCATGTCGGCGCCCGACGAGATTCGCGCCGCGGCCGAAGCCGCGATCCGCGTCGGCCTACCC
>JAFKFE010000084.1 GCA_017308345.1 Alphaproteobacteria bacterium
TAGTCGTGGTCACTTCGGGCAAGGGGGGCGTCGGCAAGACGACCTCGACGGCCGCGCTCGGCGCCGCCGTTGCCAAGACCGGCAAGAAGGTGGCGCTGGTCGACTTCGACGTCGGCCTCAGGAATCTCGACCTCATCATGGGCGCCGAGCGCCGCGTGGTGTTCGACCTGGTCAACGTCATCCAGGGCAGCGCGAAGCTGTCGCAGGCGCTGATCCGCGACAAGCGGCTGGAGACGCTCTACCTGCTGCCGGCCTCGCAGACGCGCGACAAGGACGCGCTGACCGAGGAGGGCGTGGCCGAAGTTATCGCCCGGCTGCGCTCGGTGTTCGACTATGTCTTCTGCGACAGCCCGGCCGGCATCGAGCGTGGCGCCCAGCTCGCCATGCGCTTCGCCGACGAGGCGGTCATCGTCACCAACCCGGAAGTGTCTTCGGTGCGCGACTCCGACCGCATCATCGGCCTGCTCGACGCCCGTACCATGAAGGCCGAGCAGGGCGAGCTGGTGCAAAAGCACGTGCTGGTCACCCGCTACGACGCGGCGCGCGCTTCGCGCGGCGAGATGCTGTCGATCGACGACGTGCTGGAGATCCTGTCGACGCCGCTGCTCGGCATCATCCCGGAAAGCCAGGACGTGCTGCGGGCCTCCAATCTCGGCTCGCCCGTCACGCTCTCGGAACCGCTCAATGGTGCCGCAAAGGCTTACCTCGAAGCGGCAAGACGCCTGGAAGGCGAGGACCTGCCGGTGGTCGTCCCCTTCGAACGCAAGGGCTTCCTCGACCGGCTGCTCGGAAGGAGGGCCGCATGAGCATCCTCGACCTCTTCAAGCGGCGCACCAGCGCGCCGGTGGCGCGCGAGCGGCTGCAGCTGCTGCTCGCCTATGAGCGCCAGAGCCGCGGCCAGCCCGATCTCGTCTCCATCCTGCGCGAGGAGATCATGGCGGTCATTGCCAAGCATGTGCAGATCGACCAGGACTACCTCCAGGTCTCGATGGATCGCGGCGCGACGATGTCGACGTTGGAAATCGACATCCAGATCCCCAACAAGAGCGCCGTGCCGCTGGCGATGGCTGGGTGATTGGCTGATCTCCCCCCTTGTGGGGGTTGAGGAGTGGTCCGCGCAGCGGATGGAAAGCCAATTGCTTGGCTTTCCGAACGACGAAAGCCCGGCAGGGCAGAGGGGGGCGCTGTCCCGCCAGCCCCGCCAATCTTGGGGCCCACACGTCTCGGGCCAGTCTTCTGAAGGCCGGCAGAAACAGAGGTTGGCGTTCCTTCGCGCCCCTCTCTGTCCTGCCGGACATCTCCCCCACAAGGGGGGAGATTGGCAGCTTTGGCGGCGGCTGCAGCCGACCTAACGAGGCGCCGACCGCCTTGTCCCACCATCCATCCCGCGCTGCCACACGACATTCCGGGTCCCGCGCCCTATCTCCATGCCGAACCAGCGGATGGAGCCAGGATTGACCGCAGCGCAGACCGCGAAGCCGGACGCCCATGTCGGCGCCATGCCCATCCTCGGCCTGCTCGGCGCCATTCTGTCGGTGCAGGTCGGCGCCGCCTTCGCCAAGGGCCTGTTCCCGGTGCTGGGGCCGGACGGCACGACCATGCTGAGGCTTGCCATCGGCGCGCTGATGCTGGCGGCGGTGCTCAGGCCCTGGAAGGTGCTGCCGTCGCGGAAGAACCTGCCCTGGCTCGCCGCCTATGGCGTCACCGTCTGCGCCATGAACATGCTGTTCTATGCCGCGCTGCAGCGCATTCCGCTCGGCATCTGCGTGGCGCTGGAATTCACCGGGCCGCTGTTCGTCGCGACCCTCGGCTCCCGGCGCCTGCTCGACCTTTTGTGGGTGGGGCTGGCGATCGTAGGCATCGCGCTGCTGTCGCCCTTTGCCGGTATCAGCAGCGGGCTCGATGCGCTCGGCGTGGCGCTGGCGCTCGCGGCCGGCGCCTGCTGGGGGCTCTACATCATCTTCGCGCAGAAGGCCGGCGCCGAGCTCGGCGTGCGCACCTCCGCCTATGGCATGGCGATCGCCGCGGTGCTGGCGCTGCCTTTCGGCTTCGGCGCCGCGCAGCCCTATCTCGCCGACCCGAGCGTCATGGCGGGCGCGGCCGTGGTCGGCCTGTTCTCCAGCGCGCTGCCCTTCTA
>JAFKFE010000085.1 GCA_017308345.1 Alphaproteobacteria bacterium
TCCAGTTCCGCTCGACCAGCGTGACCCGCACCGGCGACACGACGGCGCTGGTCACCGGCCGTCTGACGGCGCGCGGCAAGACGTTCGCGGAAAAGTTCAGCGCCGAGCTCGACGGGTTGAAGTCCGGCACCATCAAGTTCCACGTCACCGGCAAGGTGCTGAGATCGCGCTACGGCATGGATGTCGGCACGCCGCTCTATTCCAATGTCGTCGATTTCAACATGACGCTGACGGGGAAGAGGGGTTAGTTCTAAACCCCGCCTCCTCGGGTTCGTCATCCTAGGGCGAAGCAAGGAGCGAAGCGACGCGCGCAGACCCTAGGATCCATTCCGTGACGCTAAGGCATTGCAACGGTTATAGAATTCTGCACCGCCGCACTTTACGTCATCGGTCACGGAATGGATCCTCGGGTCAAGCCCGAGGATGACGAAGGCGCTTTGTGACCCGCGTCCCGCATTGGCTTTTCTCCGGAATTGGGGCACACCTCCATCGATGTAACCGACATGGAGAAGCGTGATGTTCCGATGGGGTGTTCTGTCGACGGCAAAGATCGGCCGCGAGCAGCTTTTGCCGGCGATCGTCGACTCCGAAAACGGCGTCCTGTCGGCGATCGCCAGCCGCGACCTAGCGAAAGCCAAGGCTTTGGGCGAGCGTTTCGGCGCGCGCCATGCCTTCGGCTCCTATGAGGAATTGCTTGCCTCCCAGGAGGTCGACGGCGTCTACATCCCGCTGCCGACCTCGCAGCATGTCGAATGGACGGCGAAGGCGATCGAGGCGGGAAAACATGTGCTGGTCGAGAAGCCGCTCGCGCTCGACGCCAAGGACATCCCGCCGCTGATCAAGCTGCGCGACCAAAAGAAGGTGCTGGTCTGCGAGGCCTTCATGGTCGTCTACCACCCGCAATGGATCAAGGTGCGCGACCTCATCGCCGGCGGCGCCATCGGCCGGCTGCGCCATGTGCAGGGCGCGTTCTCCTACTACAATGTCGACCCCAAGAACATGCGCAACCAGCTCGATCTCGGCGGCGGCGCGCTGCCCGACATCGGCGTCTATCCGACCGTGTCGACGCGCTTCTCGACCGGTAAGGAGCCGCTGCGCGTGCAGGCGACGATCGAGCGCGACAAGACCTTCGGCACCGATATCTATTCCTCGATCCGCGCCGATTTCGGCGACTTCGAACTGTCCTTCTACCTCTCCACGCAGATGGCGGCGCGGCAGGTGATGGTGTTCCATGGCGAGAAGGGGTTTATCGAGGTCTTCGCCCCATTCAATGCCGGGCTCTACGACCACCACCGCATCGAGCTGCACAACCAGAACCACAGCGAGGCGCAGGTGTTCCGCTTCCCGGGCACGCAGCAATACCGGCTGGAATGCGAGGCCTTCGTGCGCGCCGCGCGGGGCGGCAAGGACCGCGTCTTCACGCTGGAGGAATCGGTCTTGAACCAGAAGGTCATCGACGCCATCTTCCGCGCCGGCGAGAAGGACGGCTGGGAGAAGGTCTAAACGCCGCGCTATAAATTTGCCGGCTAGGCCTGGGAGGAAAGATGGCTGACGCGGACGTGATCATTGTCGGCGCGGGGCTGGCGGGCCTCGTCGCCGCGGCCGAACTGGCGGAGGACGGCAGGAAAACCATCATCGTCGACCAGGAACCGGAACAATCGCTGGGCGGCCAGGCCTTCTGGTCGTTCGGCGGCTTGTTCCTGGTCGATTCGCCCGAGCAGCGGCGCATGCGCATCCGCGATTCCCACGACCTCGCGCTCGAGGACTGGATGGGCACGGCCGCATTCGACCGTCCGGAGGATTTCTGGCCGCGCAAATGGGCGGAGGCCTATGTCGGCTTCGCCGCCGGCGAGAAACGCTCCTGGCTGATCGAGCGCGGGTTGAAGTTCTTCCCCGTCGTCGGCTGGGCCGAGCGCGGCGGCGGCAACGCGACCGGCCACGGCAATTCGGTGCCGCGCTTCCACGTCACCTGGGGCACGGGCCCGGGCGTGATCGAGCCTTTCGTGCTTCGCGTGCGCGAGGCGCGGAAGCGCGGGCTTATCCAGTTCAAATTCCGCCACCGGGTCAACGAGCTGACGCGAACGGGCAGGACCGTGACCGGCGTGCGCGGCGACGTGCTGGAGCCGAGCACGGTCGA
>JAFKFE010000086.1 GCA_017308345.1 Alphaproteobacteria bacterium
TTCGCTGTCGCTTCGGCCGTTCGTCGTTCGGAAAGCCAAGCAATTGGCTTTCCGTCCGCTGCGCGGACCTCTCATCACCCCCCTCGAGGGGGGAGATGGATTGTCACGCAGGCTTTCGCCAACCGCCAACGTTGCAGGAACAAGCGGGGCGCCAGAATTGCCGATCTCCCCCCTTGCGGGGGAGATGCCCGGCAGGGCAGAGGGGGGTGCCTCGCGCCCACCCATGCGACTACGAGGTGCCTCGCGCCTGCTCACGCAGTAACCGCCCTTATCGCCGGATAAAGCGCGCGATAGCGCTGATAGGCATCGGCATAAGCCCCGCCAAGTCCGGCATCCGGTTCCACTGTCGCATCCGTCCTCGGCGCCGTGCACACCGCCAGCGGATCGGCGCCCGTCGCGGCGATGAGGCCGAGCCGCGCCGCGCCGAACGCCGCGCCGAAATCGCCGTCGGCGGGAATATCCACCGGCATCTGCAGCGCGGTGGCGATCGCCTTCAGCCAATAGCGCGAACGCGAGCCGCCGCCGATCGCGGTCACTCGGCTCAGCGTCGTGCCGGCCTTCTTCAGCGCCTCAAGGCTGTCGCGGAAGGCGAACGCGACGCCTTCGAGCACCGCCTGGGTCAGCACGGCACGCCCGGATTGATGTGCAAGCCCGGTGAAGGAGCCGCGGATGGCGGAATCATTGTGCGGCGTGCGCTCGCCGGAGAGATAAGGCAGGAAGGTAACGCCGGTCGGCGCCCTGAGCGTATCGCCGAGCTCGCCGGTCAGGTCGCCGGCGCTCCTGCCGGTGATCTCCGACAGCCAGTTGAGCGAATCGGTGGCGGACAGGATCACGCCCATCTGATGCCAGGTGTCGGGCAGCGCGTGGCAGAAGGTGTGCACCGCGCTTTCCGGATTGGGCAAATAGGAGGCGTTGGCGGCGAAGAGCACGCCCGAGGTACCGAGCGAAACGAAGGCATCGCCGGCGCCTACCGTGCCCATGCCGCAGGCGGAGGCCGCATTGTCACCGGCGCCGCCGGCAACAGGGATGCCGGCCGCAATGCCCCATTTCGAGGCGAGCTCGCCACGCAGGGCGCCGGCCTTGGCCGTGCCTTCGGTCAGCGACGGCATCTGTTTTTCGTCGAGCGACGTCGCTGCCAGCAGTTCGGGGGACCAGCGCCGCTTACCGACATCGAGCCACGATGTGCCGGCCGCGTCCGACATTTCCGAGATATGCTCGCCGGTCAGCCAGAGCCGCAGGTAGTCCTTGGGCAGCAGCACCTTGGCCACCCTGGCGAAGATCGCCGGCTCATTGTTCTTCACCCAGGCGAGCTTGGGCGCGGTGAAGCCCGGGAAGACGATGTTGCCGGTGAGCTTGCGGAAACGCGGATCGGCATCGAGCGCCGCCGCCTCGACATGGCTGCGCGTGTCGTTCCACAGGATGCAGGCACGCAGCACCTTGTCCGAGGCATCGAGCAGGGTGGCGCCATGCATCTGGCCGGAAAGGCCGATGCCCTTGACCGCGGCCAGCTCTCTCGGATGGGAAGCCTTGAGCGCGGCGATCGCCGTCTCGCAGGCCTCGATCCACTGCGCCGGATCCTGCTGCGACCAGCCAGGATGCGGCCGCGAGACGTCGAGCGAGCCATGGCCGGCGCCGATGACCTTCTGGCCGTCGTCGATAAGCAGCGCCTTGACGCCTGAGGTGCCCAGGTCGAGGCCGAGAAACATGATTTCCTCCCCGTTGCCATTAATTATTTCGGATCTCGAAAAAATCTGGCTTGGCCAGTTTTTAGGACAAGATACGCCTCGGGTCAATTCTCAGACAAATCGGACGCGCGCCGCGAGAGCAGCGCCGACAGCGGGCTGGCCGGCCGGGCGAATTGCCGTTCAGCCGTCAGCGCCCGTGCGAGCGTTGCATCGCCGGCGCGCAACGCGGCCTCGATCAGCGTCAGGTCGATCACGTCGCGCTGCGCATGGCTGCCGCCGAAGCGGTGCGCGATCGAGCGTATCGGCCGGATCAGGCGCACGGCCTCGTCATAATTGCCCTCGCCGAAGGCCTTGATCGCGCGCGTCAGCGGGGGGCCGACATCGCGCGTGAAGGCGGCGTTGTCGTCATTCCCCCGCATCGCCTCGCGCTGCGTTTC
>JAFKFE010000087.1 GCA_017308345.1 Alphaproteobacteria bacterium
ATTTCGTGCGCCCCGGCCATATCTTCCCGCTGATCGCGCGCGAGGGCGGCGTGCTGATGCGTTCCGGTCATACGGAAGCCGCGGTCGATCTCTGCAAGCTCGCCGGCCTGCCGCCGGTCGGCGTCATCTCCGAGCTGGTCAATGACGACGGCACGGTCAAGCGTGGGCCCCAAGTGCAGGCCTTCGCCGAGGAACATGGCCTGAAGCAGGTTTCGGTGGCCGATCTTATCGCCTACCGCCAGCGCAAGGAAACGCTGGTCCAGCGCGTCGCCTGCTCCGACATCGAGACGCCCGGCGGCAAGGCGCAGGCCTTCACCTACACGCTGCCATGGGATTCGATGCATCACCTGGCGGTCGTCTTCGGCGACATCCGCGACGGCGAGGACGTGCCGGTGCGCCTGCATCCGGAAGACGTGGTGAGCGACGTGTTCGGCACCAGCCACCGGCTCGACACCATCATGAAGGCGATGGGCGAGCGCCGGCGCGGCGTCATCGTCTATCTGCGCGAAGGCTCGGTCGGCGTCGCCCACCAGGAGCGTAAGCGGCCGGTGAGCGGCGACCGTGAGGACCATGAGGAAGCCCGCCGCCGCGAGAACGAATGGCGCGAGATCGGCCTCGGCGCGCAGATCCTGAAGGACCTCGGCATCTCCTCGATCAACCTGATCGCCTCGCGCGAGCGCCACTATATCGGCCTAGAGGGCTTCGGCATTCACATCGCCAGGACCGAGATTCAGTAGCTGGCTGAAGCCTCCGCGCCGTCCAGCCGGCATCAGTCCCGCGAGCCCGGTGGCAAGAATGCTTGTGCACCGGTTTCGGGCCGGTGCAACCCTGCCACGATTGACTTTCGCCGGTGCCGGCGCATCCTCTGCGCCCATTCTCTTACGGGTGGGAGAGTCGGGGCATGTGGGACTTCAGCATCGCCAGGTCGGTGTCCATCATGATGCGGACATGGCCGTTCATCGTCTTTCGCATGATCGTCTATTTCGGCATCACGGTCGCCTACATCATGGCGACCGGCACGGGCGCCAGCGTCGGCTACGGCGTCGGTCACATCTCGACCGATCCCGACGGTCCGATGTCCTTCGCGCTGTGGGGCGGCGTGGTCGGTTTCGGCGTCGTGTCCATCGCCGTCTACTGGATCCGGGAATACATCCTCTATGTGCTGAAAGCGGGCCATATCGCCGTCATGGTGCATCTGATCGACGGCCGCGACGTTCCTGGCGGGCAGAACCAGATCGCCTATGCGAAGGAAGTGGTCACCCAGCGTTTCGCCGAGGCCAATATCCTTTTCGTCGTCGACCAGCTGGTCAAAGGAGCCATCCGCGCCATCACCGGCCTGATCGGCGGCATCGCCGCCTTCCTGCCGATTCCGGGCCTGAGCGGGCTGGTCAGCTTCATCAATACGGTGATCCGCTTGTCGCTGACCTATGTCGACGAGATCATCCTCGGCTACAACATCCGCATGAATTCGAACTCGCCCTTCGAGACGGCCAGGCAAGGCGTCGTGCTCTACGCGCAGAACGGCAAGCACATGGTCAAGAACGCCGTCTGGCTGGCGGTGATCATGTGGGGCGTGTCCTTCGTCATCTTCCTGCTGATGCTGGCGCCGGCAGCCGCGATCCTGTGGGTGATGCCCGGCCAGCTTGCCGGCTGGGCCTTCGTGCTGGCCATCGTCTTTGCCTGGGCCTTCAAGGCGGCCTTCATCGAGCCCTTTGCCATCGCCTCCCTGATGCAGGTCTATTTCAAGGCCATCGAGGGCCAGACGCCCAATCCCGAATGGGACCGCCGGCTGGCCGAGGCCTCATCCAAGTTCAAGGAACTGCGCGACAGGGCCCTGGGCTCCTTCGGCGGCTCGCGCTGGGATGCTCCCCGGGCCGCTTGACCGGGTGCTGCACGCTGCGAAGCGGCCTGATCACGGTTTCGGCGGGCCGCCAAGCCGCGCGATCGCCGATTTGAGCGGCGCCTCGCCGGCGCCGCGAAACGTCTCGCTCATCACCAGCTCGGGCAGCGGCAGGCGCTTGCCCCAGCCATGCGCCTCGAGGTCCGGCCTCGACGCGAATGCCGAGACGCGGCCGACGCAGAGATAGGCGATCGGCGTGACATGCTCCGGGATCGACAGG
>JAFKFE010000088.1 GCA_017308345.1 Alphaproteobacteria bacterium
TGAAATCGAACGACCAGCCATAGGAAGCGGTCACCATGCCGCCGTCCAGCCACAGGGTGCCCTGGCGCTGATCCATGAGCACGAAGTCGCCCTGGGTTTGGCGGGTGATGTATTCGAACGCTTCGCAGGGAAGCGTCTCGGCGCGGCCAAGGACGAAATCCCGCCGCTCTCCCAGCAGGCGGTTCTCCCACCGGCAGTTCCTGTCCTCGCGCCGATAGGAGAAATGCGCCGGAAAGTCCCGCGCCAAAGCGCGCATGATGTAGTCCGTCGCTTCCCACTGCGCCTCTTCCATGTGCGGCAGGACGTGATAGCGCGAGCGGTCCTGATCGAGGACGAATGCCCGTTCGGCGACCTCGTCCAGATAGTGCTCATCGATATCGAACAGCGACCTGTAAGCCGCGGTCGGCCCGTTCCGGTCCTGCGGCTCGACCCCCACCCCCTTCATCTCGAAACGGTCGGCGTCCAAGGGAAAGGGAAAACGCAGAATGCCGGCGTCCGAATTGCGGAACGTCATATCGCCGCGAAAGACGTTGGGCGGAACGTCGCCACTTTGCGGCGCTGTGGCCAAATTCATCTCTCCCCGCATGGCCTCGATCGTCGCAGGTTGCTTTCGGTGGAAGGGTGGCTTCCCGAGCACGGCGGGCCGCCGTTCGGGAGTGCTCCATCTTGGCATTGAGAGGGTTCGCCGGGTCAATCGTCCGAAAGGATGGTTTTGCTCAAGCCGCGCAGCGGCGGAAAATGTTGATTTGACCTTCGATCGAACGCAATCTTGCGGCTTGGAAACCGGATGCAGTCGAGGCGCATGATGAGCGCGACCCAATTTGTCTCGCACGACGAGGAGACCAGGCCGATCGTCGAGCTGCTGCAGTTCGCCATGGAAGCGACGCACATACCTTCTTCGATCTTCTACTGGATCGACGAGAGCATGCGCATGCAGATAGCGGCCTGCGAAGCTGTCGATCTCGACCGGCTCAACATCTACCAGTCCACCTTCTACGCACACGACCCGTGCAGCCCCGTGCGGATGATCAGCCGGCAGGCGCGCACCCAGACCTTGCAGCGCGCAGGTTGCGAAAGCGAGGCTCTCGAACTGTACCGGCCATATATGGCGCTGAGCGGGATCAGGGATGCCTTGGAGATGGTCTTCTGGCATGAGGGCCGCGCCGTCGCCGGGCTGGGGCTTGTGGCCAGGGACGGCCAGGATTGCGTCTCGCCGGAAGCCTGGAAACTGGCCGAGAGCATGCAGCGCTATGTCGAGGCAAGTCTTGCGCTGCACCCAAGGGTGATGCGCGATCAGGCCCGAAGGAGGCTCGCAAGGGAATTCCTGCTGTCGAAGCGGGAACTCGGAATCGCCGAGCTGGTCGCAAGGGGTCTGACCAACCAGGAGATCGGCGAGGAGCTGGCGATCTCCCTGCCCACGGTGAAGACCCATCTGCGGAGCCTGTTCGCAAAGCTCGATGTCGGGAACCGCACATCGCTCATCGCCCAGATGCGCGAAGCCGAAATGACGAGATAATCGCCGAGATCCGCAGGCGTCGGCTGCCGCCTGGATTGTCACCCCACCGCCAACGCCGACCTGAAGCGTTGGACTGTTTCCCGTGGTTGAGGCCGAAGTGGCCTTCAACGCCACTTGCAACTCGTGGCGATTTTGCAATATGATATATCAAAATCAACTTTCGGATCGACAACATGACAGTTTCGGCAACGATGAAGGCCGCTCATCCGCCTCTCAGCCCGCTCGACAAGGGCGTCCCGGGAACGGTCTCGGAGGTCACGATCGACACGGTCGCGGACCGGCAATGGAGCCTGCTGCGGGAAGACATTCCGCTCCCGGCGGCCGTCATCAAACAGGAGGCGCTCCGCCATAACCGCGAATGGATGAAATCCTTCCTCGCAGACAGCGGCGTGGCTCTTGCCCCCCACGGCAAGACGACAATGTGCCCGGCGCTTTTCGACATGCAGCTCGACGACGGCGCCTGGGCCATCACGGTCGCGACGCCGCACCAGCTCCAGGTCGCGCGCGCCTTCGGATATTCACGGATCTTCTGCGCCAACCAGCTGGTCGGCAAAAGCGCGTTCGACTATGTCATGCGCGAACTGGCGAATGATCCGGCCTT
>JAFKFE010000089.1 GCA_017308345.1 Alphaproteobacteria bacterium
TTCGCCTGTACCACCCTCTGCGGTCAGATGATCAGCGTCTATCAATACCCACGGCCGGCTCTGCTGATTCTGGGAGGGTCGACGGCGGTCGCCGCCACGGTGGGCTACCTCTTCGGCCGCAACAAACGCGTCTGGTGTCGTTATCTCTGCCCGGTCAGCGGCGTGTTCGCCCTGCTGGCGAAGCTGGCGCCGCTCCATTTCCGCGTCGACCTCGGACTTTGGCAACAATCCCAGTTGGCGAGGGAGAAACCCGGTCCGGTGAACTGCGCTCCGCTCGTGCCGCTGAGGACAATGCGCGGCGCGTCCGACTGCCATATGTGTGGGCGCTGCAGCGGGTTTCGCGGCGCGATCCGCTTGGCGCGCCGCTCGCCGAACCACGAGATCGTCCACGTCGCCGGCCAGACGGCCAAGCCTTGGGAGACCGTTCTTATCGTCTTCGGCCTTATGGGACTGGCGCTAGGCGCCTTCCAGTGGTCAGCGAGCCCATGGTTCGTCGCCGTCACGCAATGGACCGCGGCGCGCCTCGTCGAGGCAGGCGTCACATGGCCGCTCGACAACACCGCGCCGTGGTGGCTGTTGACAAACTATCCCGAACGCAACGACGTGCTGACGCTGCTCGATGGCACCATGCTCGTAGCCTATGTGGTCGCCGTGGCCCTGGGCAGCGGCGCGGCGACGATATCGATGCTCTTCTTGTCGGCGCGATGCCTGGGAAGCTGGAACGCGTCGAGATTCCACCATCTCGCCCAGGCCTTGATCCCGCTCGCGGGCGCCGGCGTCTTTCTAGGCCTCTCCAGCCTTACCGTCAGCCAGCTCCGATCCGACGACATCATAGTCCCCTTCGTCGGCGAGATGCGTGCCGCCGTGCTGGTCATGGCGGCGGCATGGTCGGCTATCCTTTGCTGGCGGATAACAGCCCTGTACACCTCGACGAGGAGCCGGCAAGCCATCACGCTAAGTTTCTTTTGCGCCGCAATGCTGCCATGCAACGCCGGATGGTTTCTGCTTTTCGCGGTGTGGTGAGCCCTTCACCTCCGCAGCAGGTGCGGGCGCCTACTCGGACAACCGCACCACCTCCGACGCCTATAGGATAAGCATCGGCAGATCGGAAAACCCGCTTGCCGGATAGACGGCAATTGTTGGTTGCGGTCCGGGCGCAAGCGCGATCTTGTCAGTCCGCTTCAGCAATTCCTCCACGAGGACGCTCAGTTCTAGCCGCGCCAGTCGCGCACCCGGGCAGACATAGATGCCGCGCCCATAGAGGAGGTTCTGCGCAGGGTCGCGATCGAGGTGTAATTCGTCAGCGCCGCCGAAGACAGCCTCGTCGCGATTCGCCGATGCCCACATAAGTGTGGCCCGCTCACCGGCCGCGATCATGCGACCTCCGATTTCCACCGGCCTTGTCGCCACCCGGCGGTTGGAGATGAGCGGCGCATGCAAATATCTCGTCGATGGCTGCTGGAAGCAGATGTGGCCTCTCCCGAAGCCGCTGCTGGACATGCGGGTCTTCCGCAAGATAATGCCTCAGGATCACGACGCAGGCTGTGATAGTGCCCAGCTCGCCAACGGTCCAGTTGGGGGATGCTGACGATCTCCTCCTGGCTTAGCAGCCTGCCGTCCAGTTTCTCCCGCAGCAAATCCGAGGTGATGTCTTCCGGCGCGGCTGCGCCGGCCCCGCCGCGTTTCCAGCAACTTACTGATATAGCCATCGAACTCGAGCGCTATGGCCGCCATCACGTTCGTGTCCCCGGCCAAGGTGGCCTGGTGGTTCTTCCGAACCCACTGAAGCAGCGGCTGATGCAGGACGTCCGGCCAGCCCAGAAAAGGCACACCGAATTCGTACGGCGAAACGCTGGGCAAGCTGGGTGACCAGGTCGATTTCCATGCCTCTTGCCAAGTCGGACATGAGGTCGGTCGAGATCATCCGGCAAAGTGCCTCGAAGGATCCCACGCGCTCAGGCTCGAAATGGCGCTCGATCAACCGCCGGTACGCCGCGTGCCGTGGCGGATACATGCCGCTCGGCACCGACAGATGGTTGGAGACGGCGGAGCTGAACGTGCGGTGATCGTCCAGCGCCCACATCACGTCCTCGTGCCG
>JAFKFE010000090.1 GCA_017308345.1 Alphaproteobacteria bacterium
GCGGCGGCATCAACCACTACGTCGGCCAGGAAAAGCTTGGCTTTCCGCCCGGGAACCGGGCACCCCAGCCCCGCCAGGAAATGCAGCTGGCCGAACATCCGGGCAAACGTCGTCTTGCCTCCCTGGTTCGGCCCGGACACCACGATCATCCGTTCCGGACCGTCGAGGTGGAAATCGTTGCATATGACGCCCTGCTTTTCGCCGACAAGCTTGGCCGCCAAAGCCAGGTCGAAACTCTCGCAGGCGAAGCCTGCGGGTTCAATCTGGCCATTCGGCGAATGCGCCTTTTCAGCGCGCCATAAGGACAGCCAGCCCCGCGTCCTCGATCATGGACTTGGTCACGCCGCCGAAAATCCGCTCGCGCAGCCGGGAATGACCGTAAGCCCCCATGACCATGAGCTCGGCGCCGGTGTCGACCGCATGCTGGCGAAGAACATCGGCGACGGAATGGCCCGAGCTCGGCAGGCGATCCACCGCGACCTTCACGCCATGTCGGGAGAGATAGGCCGCCACATCCGCTCCAGGCTCCGCGCCGTGGTGCCGCTCGTCATCGATCGGGTCGACCATGGCAATACGGACCTCGTCGGCGGAAGACAGGATGTCGAGCGCCTCCCGCACGGCACGCGAGGCTTCCAGGCTGGCGTCCCAGGCGACAAGGACGCGTTTCGGCTTCAACGTCGCGCGCACTCCCTCGGGGACCAGCAGGATCGGCTTCCCGGATGAAAACAGCGCGCCTGCAATGACCTTCTCCCTGAGCAGGCGGCTCGCGAGCATTTCCGGCCCGACAATGGTCAAATCGGCGTAGCGGGCGCGCCGGCCGATAATTTCATCCGCCCAGGACTGCTCCGGGTAATCGCTGCTGAGGTCCGCCGACACGGGGCTTTCCGACAGTATCTTGGATACCGCCGAGCCGCGCTTCTCCAGGACTTGCATTTCGGCCTCGCGTTCCGCGAGCCAGGCCGGCGAGACCACCGCCGCATATTCTCCGCCTGACGGAGGCGCCGCGATGACCACCACAAGGACGGACAGATGCGCCTCGATTTCCTCGCACAGACCGGCGGCGAGCTTCAGATCACCATCTCCGTGATCAGGCCCTGTAACCGTGAGCAATGTCTTGAACGGCATGGCGGCGGCTCCTTATTCACTGTTCATTGGAAAATATTCACTCCGGACGCAGCCGTAGCGGGCCGGTCGGCCTCCTTCCTTGCGCTGAATCAAATTGATCCCCCCGCAAGATTGATCCCGGTCAACGTACGCGCGCCTCGCGCGGTTTAGCCTGACACCGATTGCTGGAGGCGGATCAATGAGATTCTGGACGACGATGTGTCTTTTCGCGCTGACGCTGAGCACCGCGGCCGCGCAGCAGATGAGCAATGGACAGCAGGAATATCTGAATTCCTGCGCGGTCTGTCACGGCGTGGACGGCAAGGGCGACGGGCCGTTGGCTGACGAGTTGCGCAAGCGTCCCTCCGACCTGACGACGCTGACGAAGCGCAATGGCGGCGAGTTTCCCTACTGGCGGGTCTATGCCACGATCGACGGTCGCGGTCTCGTCCCGGCGCATGGCGAGCGCGACATGCCTGTCTGGGGCAATCAGTTCCTGCCTGACGACGTGAAGCGTTACGGCCCCTATGGTGGGGAGGCCGTGACCACGGAACGCATCCATAACCTCGCCGGTTACCTCCAGACGCTTCAGCGCGAGCAAGTCCGGCGCGACTGCAACGGCGAGGCGGAGCAATGATGCAACCAAAGCCAAGAGCAGACGCAATGATCGCTGAGAACCAGGATGCCGCGGTCGAGATGTTGAAGGATCCCGCTAGCCATGGCGAGGCTGGTCCCGTCGAGACGATCGAAACGCACATTTCCCGGATCTTCCTCGTCGGGCGACGCGCGTTCAAGATGAAGCGGGCGGTCAAGCTGCCCTATGTCGATTTTTCGACGCCGGCCTTGCGGTTCGCCGCGTGCGAGAGGGAAGTGGAGTTGAACTCCAGGACGGCGCCCGGCCTCTATCTCGATGTTCACCGCATCACGCGCTCGGGAGACCGGCTCGTCATGGACGGATCGGGGGAACTGGTCGACGCCGCCATCGAGATGGTC
>JAFKFE010000091.1 GCA_017308345.1 Alphaproteobacteria bacterium
CCTCCTGACGCGCGGCATCGCCATCGTCCCGGTCGTGGCCGTCACCGCGCTCTATGGCGAGAAGGGCACGGCAGAGCTTCTCGTGTTCAGCCAGGTGGTGCTGTCGATGCAACTGCCCTTCGCGGTCATCCCGCTCGTGCAGTTCGTGTCCGACCGCAAGAAGATGGGCAGTTTCGCCATTCCGCGCGGCGTAGCATTGCTGGCCTGGATTGTCGCCGCCGTCATCCTGGCGCTCAACTTCAAGCTGCTCTACGACACCATCGCCGGCTGAAATCGAACCGCGACATTCCAGCCGGGCGCGCTATCTTCAAGCATGGCCGGATCGGACGACGCCCGAAAATTCTACGCCAGGCTGATCGCCGCGCAGGCGCGCGCGGCCGACCCGCGCATCGAGCAGGTGTTTGCATCAGTGCCGCGCGAGGCCTTTCTCGGCCCGGGGCCATGGACGGTCTTTGCCGGTGACGGCAGGATAGAGACACCAAGCACCGACCCGAGCTTTATCTACCAGAACGTGCTTGTCGTGCTCGACGCCGACAAAGGCATCAACAACGGCGAGCCGCTTCTGCATGCCATGTGGCTCGGCAAGGTCGAGCCAAAGCCGGGCGAGCATGTCACCCATATCGGCGCCGGCACCGGCTACTACACGGCCCTGCTGTCAAAGCTGGTCGAGCCGGGCGGCGGCGTCACCGCCTTCGAACTGGAGGCAGGCCTTGCAGCGCGCGCCAAGGCGAACCTTGCCCGATACGGCAACATCGAGGTGATCCATGGCGACGCCGTCACCAGTGCCCTGCCGCCCTCCGACGTCATCTATGTCAATGCCGGCGTCGTGGCTCCACCCGCCGCATGGCTGAAGGCTCTCAAGCCCGGCGGCCGCATGATCTTCCCCTGGCGCCCGTCGGAAACGGTCGGGCTTGCGGTCCTTGTCACTCGCCTGGAAGCCGGCTTCGCCTGCCTTCCCTTCATGGGCTCATGGTTCATCCCTTGCGTCGGCGCCTCAATGGTCGGATCCGGATCCAGGATTCCGACCCGCGAGCGAGCCGCACGCACGCGTTCGATCTGGCTGACCGCGGACAAGGCGCCCAACGGCACGGCGACTGCCGTATTCGGCGATGTCTGGTTCTCGTCACGCCAGATCGGCACGGACCGCAAGCGCTGAAAATTTGTCGGCCGGTGTCGGAAAGCGGCCTGGCTATCCGTCGTTACGTCAATCCGGCCGTGACGGCGTGGATCAGTGAAGAGGAGAATCAGATGCGCAAGATCATCGCCGCCACCTTCGTCAGCCTCGACGGCGTCATGCAGGCGCCCGGCGGGCCGGAAGAAGATCCGGTCGGCGGCTTCACGTTCGGCGGCTGGACCTTCCATTACTTCGACGACGTGGCGGGCGCGGCCATGGAAGAACTCTTTTCCAAACCCTTCGCCCTGCTGCTCGGCCGCAGGACCTACGACATCTTCGCCGCCTACTGGCCGTATCAGAACGATCAGATCGCGGATGTCTTCAACCCCGCGACCAAATATGTGGCGACGCATCGACCCGACTCGCTGACCTGGCGAAACACCCAGTCGCTTGGGCCCGATATCGTCGCAAGGTTGAGGCAGCTCAAGCAGGAAGACGGACCCGACCTGCTCATCCAGGGATCGGGCGATCTGATCCAGACCCTCCTTGCCAACGGACTGATCGACGAAATCCGGCTCATGATCTTCCCGCTGCTGCTGGGCAAGGGCAGGCGGCTGTTCGGCGACGGCGCGATGCCGGCCGCCTTCAAGCTCGTCAAATCGCAGGCATCCACCACCGGCGTCATCATGACGACCTATGAGCGCGCGGGCGAAATCCGCACGGGCTCGTTTGCCCAGCAGGAGCCTTCCGAAGCCGAGCTGGAACGGCGCAGGAACTGGAAGTAGCTTCGCCGGGCCAGGTTTCCTCGACTTGTATTCGTTGAGGCAAGGAAACCAAGGGCCGCCTACGCCGCCTCGCGCCGGCGCGCCAGACCCTCGCGGATATGGGCCGCGAACGCCTGTGCCGCAGGCGCGGTGGCATGTTTGGGCAGATGCAGGTTGACGGAGAAATTCGGCAGGGCCGGAAGGCCCGCGTCGGACAGG
>JAFKFE010000092.1 GCA_017308345.1 Alphaproteobacteria bacterium
GGGCTGATGAAACGGCCCGGCCGCTTCGACGCCATCGTCGTCGAGACCACGGGCCTCGCCGATCCGATGCCCGTGGCGCAGACCTTCTTCATGGACGACGACGTGCGCACCAAGACCAAGCTCGACGCGGTGGTGGCGCTGGTCGACGCCAAGCACCTGCCGCTGCGCTTGAAGGATTCCAAGGAAGCCGAGGACCAGATCGCCTTCGCCGATGTCGTGGTGCTGAACAAGACCGACCTCGTCACGCCCGAAGAACTGGAAAAGGTCGAAGCGACGATCCGCGCCATCAACCCGGCGGCCAGGATCCATCGCACGCAGCGTTCCGGCGTGGCGCTCAGCGAGGTGCTCGACCGCGGCGCCTTCGACCTGTCGCGCGCGCTGGAGAACGATCCACACTTCCTCGAGGCGCACGACCACGATCATGAATGCGGCCCGGACTGCGACCACGACCACCACCATCATCATCACGACGGCCACGATCATCACCATCACGACCATGCTTCCGACATCCATGACGTGACGGTGAAGTCGGTGTCGCTGCGCGGCGGCGAGATGGACCCGAAGAAATTCTTCCCCTGGATCGAGAAAGTGACCCAGATGGAGGGGCCGAACATCCTGCGGCTGAAGGGCATCATCGCGCTCAAGGGCGACGGGCGTGCACATGATCCTCGAGGGCGACCACCAGCGCGCCTGGAAGGACGGCGAGAAGCATGAGAGCCGGCTGGTCTTCATCGGCCGCGATCTCGACGCCGATCGGCTCAGGAAGAGTTTTGAAGCCTGCCAGGCGGCCTAGCGCCGAATTGTTGATGCCGTAGGATTGATTGTGGTTTCATGTACACATATCATGTGTACATGAAACCTGGGAAACATCCTATGTCGCGGCCCTCCGACCAGAAGACTGAACGCTATCAAATTCGCATTGCGCCCGCGCAGAAGGCGATGATCGCGCGCGCCGCCGCACTCTCGCATCAGGACGTTGCCGACTTCATCCTCAACAAGGTCGTTCCCGAGGCACAGGCTGTGATCGAAGCCGCGGAGGTCACAAAAGTATCCGATCGCAATTTCACACGTATACTCGACCTGCTGGAGAATCCGCCGAAACCCAATGCAAAACTGCGAGCGGCGATCGCGGCGTTACCGGAAACACTGTGACACTTCCGTCCTGGCGCGAGCAGCCGATTTCGAAACAGCACGATCGGGCCTTGTTCGACTGCGGTGACGCACAGATGAATGATTTCTTGCGGCGTTTCGCGCGACAAAGCCACGAACAAAATGCCGCCAAGACCTTCTGTGCGATCGACGACGCGAATACCGAGCGGATTCTCGGCTTCTATACAATCGCGCCGTCCGCAGTCGCTCATGAAACCGTACCCACGGCCATGACGAGGGGTTTGGCACGGCACGAAGTTTCCGGTTTCAAGCTTGCCCGTCTCGCGACTGATCGCCGCGTCGCGGGGCAAGGGCTGGGCGGTCAGTTGCTTGCCGCCGCCGCGCTCCGCTGCTTGCGTCTCGCCGGCGAAGGCGGGGGCGTCCTGCTCATCATTGACGCCAAGAGCGAGCGGGCCGCAGGATGGTACACCAGCTATGGTGCCGAGCCTCTTCAAGGCCAACCTCTGACACTGGTGATGCCGCTTGCGACTTTCGCGGCGGAGTTGCGGGCAAAGGGGCTGCTTTGATGCCTTCCCACCCTGTCTTTGAGGGACCGCTGCCGATCCCCATGGTTGCCGATGCGGGAAACGTCGAGTAAGCCGCCAGATAAATCCAAATCTCGCTCATGCAGGAAGCCATGCCCACTGTCGCCCCGCTTGATCTCGAAGGCCATTGCGTCGCGGCCGTCTTTCTCAACGACGTGCCGCATTTCGCCTTGGCCGACGGAGCGATCCATCGGCTCGACAACGGGCATAAGACCGCGCAGGCCAATGACGGGCTGCTCGACGCTATACATGACGCGGCCAACGACCGGCTGATCACCGGCGGCGAGGACGGCAAGGTGTTTGCCGTGAAGGCCGGCGGCGCGGTGAACGAACTGGCCAGCGCCGGCAGGAAATGGATCACCAGCGTCACCGCCGGGCCGCAGGGCGCGATCGCCTACGCCTCGGGCAAGACCGCCTTCGTCCGTTTCGCCGACGGCAAGATCAAGTAATTTACCCATCCCCGCTCGGTCGAGGGACTCGCCTTCTCGCCCAAGGGCATGCGTTTCGCGGTTGCCCGCTACAATGGCGCGACGCTGCATTTCCCGGCGGCCGAGGGCAAGCCGGTGGAGCTCGAATGGGCCGGCGCCCATACCGGCATCACTTTTTCGCCGGATGGCGCTTTCCTCATCACCACCATGCAGGAGAACGCGCTGCATGGCTGGAAGCTCGCCGACGGCAAGCACATGCGCATGTCGGGCTATCCCGGCAAGGTGAAGAGCCTGTCGTGGAGCACCAAGGGCAAATGGCTGGCGAGTTCCGGCGCGCCGGCCGCGATCGTGTGGCCGTTCGCGAGCAAGGACGGGCCGATGGGCAAGGCGCCGCTGGAGCTCGGCACGCGCGGCAACACGATGGTGACATGCGTGGCCTGCCATCCGAGCCAGGACGTCGTGGCCATCGGCTATGAGGACGGCATGGTGATCGCGGCGCGCTTCGCCGACGCCAAGGAAGTGCTGCTGCGCCGCCCCGGCAAGGGCGCCATCACCGCGATGATGTGGGACAAGGAAGAACGCCGCGACGTCTTCGGCACCGCTGCCG
>JAFKFE010000093.1 GCA_017308345.1 Alphaproteobacteria bacterium
CGAGCCAAGGATCTGGGGTGTGGGATGCACTCCTTGAATGGAAAGAAGATCGTCGTGGCCAGCCACAACGCGGGCAAGCTGCGCGAATTCGCCGACCTGATGGCGCCGTTCGGCTTCGAGGCGAAGTCCGCCAAGGAATACGGCCTGCCCGAACCCGACGAGACCGGCACCACCTTCGAGGAGAACGCCTATATCAAGGCATACGCCGCGGCCAAGGCCACCGGCCTGCCGGCGATGTCCGACGATTCCGGCCTTTGCGTCGACGCGCTTGACGGCGCGCCGGGCGTCTACACCGCCAACTGGGCCGAAAAGCCCGACGGCAGCCGGGATTTCGGCATGGCCATGCAAAAGACGGAAACGGCGCTGCAGGACGCCGGCGCGACCGATCCCGCGCAGCGCAGCGGGCGCTTCGTCGCCGTCATCTGCCTGGCCTTTCCCGACGGCGAGGCCGAGTATTACCGGGGCGAGGCGGAAGGCACGCTGGTGTGGCCGCCGCGCGGCACGCTCGGCTTCGGCTACGATCCGGTGTTCCTGCCCAATGGTTTCGACAAGACGTTCGGCGAGATGAGCGCCGAAGAAAAGCATGGCTGGAAGCCCGGCCAGGCGACGGCGCTGTCGCACCGCGCCCGCGCCTTCCAGAAATTCGCCGAAGCGCGGTTGGCTCGATTGGATATGGCCAGATCAGGATCGGCATGAGCGCTGTCACCATACCGCTCGACCGCAGCCCCGGCTTCGGCGTCTATGTCCACTGGCCGTTCTGCGCGGCCAAGTGCCCTTACTGCGACTTCAACAGCCATGTCCGCCACCAGCCCGTCGACCAGGAGCGTTTTGCCCGCGCCTTCGAGACGGAGCTGAAAACCATGCGCGAGCGCACCGGGCCGCGCGAGGTGACCAGCATTTTCCTCGGCGGCGGCACGCCGTCGCTGATGAAGCCGGAAACGGTGGGCGCGGTGCTGGAGGCGGTGGCCAGGAACTGGACGGTTCCGGCCGGCATCGAGGTGACGCTGGAAGCCAATCCGTCCTCGGTCGAGGCCGAGCGTTTCAGAGGCTATCGCGCCGCCGGCGTCAACCGCGTCTCGCTCGGCGTGCAGGCGCTGAACGACAAGGATCTGCGCTTCCTCGGCCGGCTGCACAATGTCGAGGAGGCGCTCTATGCCATCGGCCTCGCGCGGGACATATTTCCCCGCCTCTCCTTCGACCTGATCTATGCGCGGCCGGGCCAGACGCCCGAGGCATGGGGGGCGGAGCTGGAGCAGGCGATCGGCTATGCCGTCGACCACCTTTCGCTCTACCAGCTCACCATCGAGGAGGGCACGCCTTTCCATGCGCTTTACGCGGCGAAGAAATTCACGCTGCCCGACAACGACCACGCCGCCGACCTCTACGCGCTGACGCAGGAGGTGACGGCGGCGCATGGCCTGCCGGCCTATGAGATTTCCAACCACGCACGTCCGGGCGCCGAGAGCCGGCACAACCTCACCTACTGGCGCTATGGCGAATATGTCGGCGTCGGCCCGGGCGCGCATGGCCGTTTCGTCGAGAACGGCCGCCGCACCGTGACGATCGCGGAACGGATGCCGGAGACCTGGGCCAATCTGGTCGAGGCCAAGGGCCACGGCGTCACCGGCGGCGAGATTCTCACGCGCGCCGAGGAAGCCGACGAATTCCTGCTGATGGGGCTGCGGCTCGCCGAAGGCATCGACCTGCAGCGCTACGAGGCGCTCGCTGGACGCGGCCTTTCCAGCGCGCGGCTTTCGGTGCTGCAGGAAGAAGGGCTGGTGGCGCCGGTCGGCAATGCAAGGCTGCGCGCGACGACCGCCGGCATGATCGTGCTGGACGCGGTGGTGGCGGATCTGGCCAGGTAGCTTCTTGCCGGCAAAACAAAGGGGCGGAGGTCTTGTGAACCATCCGCCCCGAACTTGGCCCCGGCCCGGCCGGCCTTGCTCAGCTCTTGCTGGAGGCGAGCACCAGAACGGGCTTCTCGCTGTAGAGCTTCGGGAACAGCGACTTCAGGTTCTCGATCTTGGGCAGGTCGTTGTAGACGATATAGGGATAGGTCGGGTTCAGCGTCAGGAAGTCCTGATGGTAATCCTCGTGGTCATTCTCGGCGAAGATCGTCGAGCGATACTGGGTGCCGGAATCCGGCCCCTGGTAGTTGAGCTGGGTCGGATTGTGCGCGACCGAGAAATAGACCTGCAAGAGCTGGCCGTACGTCACCTTCGACGGGTCGTAGGTGATCTCGACGGATTCGGCATGCCCCGTGCGGCCGGTGCCGACCACCTCGTAGACGGCGTTCTCGGCGCTGCCGCCGGTATAGCCGGACACCGCCTTGCTTACGCCCTTGACGTGCTGGAAAACGCCCTGCACGCCCCAGAAGCAGCCGCCGGCGAACACGGCTTTCTCGGTGCCGCCCGCCGCCTTTTCGTCCATCGCCGGCGGCGGGATCACCACCGCGTCCTCGGCCGAGCGGGCCGGGCTCTGCCACAAGACGGCCGCCGCCGCGCTGAGCGCCAGCGCAACCAGCGCGCTCTTGGCCAGGAACGGCCGCGCGGCTTTCTTTTCAATGCCGGT
>JAFKFE010000094.1 GCA_017308345.1 Alphaproteobacteria bacterium
AAGGCTGTTGCTAATCGGGCCCTGCGCCTCGGTCTTGGTCAGGTTTTGACCAATAACGTCTTCTCGGTTTTCCTGGGAGATGAAATTGACGCCTCCATGGACGCCGACCGCGCCCATAATACTTCACTTACCCTAGAGTATCTCTCAAATCGTATCTCGCAGATCCTCTTGGTCACCCACAAATACCCTCAAGCCGATTATTACATTGAGCTTGAGGCACATGAAAAAAGCAGCAATTGACAGTCTAATCGAGGAGGAAATTAAGAAGACGGGCGGCAATCTCTCGATGGTTGCCCGTCGTCTTAGCGTCCCCTACCACTCCCTGGTGGCCCGCTACGGGCCGACAGCGGTCTCCACTCTTCCTCCTGCATGCCCGCGCCCCGCGGACATCAAGGAGCTCGGCCGGGAGCATGTGCGCAAGCACGTCATCGCGATCAAGCGGTGCGGCTCCGAATGGGCCGAGGAGTTCGACGAAGTGTTGAAGGACGCCCGTCACAAGTTCGATCAGGGCACCCACGAGATGTGCCAGTCGATCGACCAGGGCTGGGTCGTCCAGTACCTGATCCCGCGCCGCCGTCCGACCGCGCCGAGGAGGTTCTTCCATGGGAATTGATCCTCGCATCCTGTTGGGCAACATGCGCCTGGTTAATCCGCTGGACTTCCAGGTCACCGATGTCGACTTCAAGGTCGCCATCCGCGCGCTCTCTCGTCTCCCCCGCTACTCCGGCCAGACCACCAAGCCCTATTACGTGGCCGAGCATGAGGTGAAGCTCTACCGCAAGGTGCCGAAGCACCTCCGGCGGGCCGCCCTCCTGCACGACACGTCCGAGGGCTTTGGCCTGCTGGATCTCCCGAACCCGATCAAGCGTGCGATCGACGGCTACAGCGCCCTGGAGAAGGCCATGCTCCGCGTGATCTTCCTGTCGGTCAACGAGCCGTGGGAGCACATGGAGGAGCTGGAGCAATACGACCGTCGCATCTGCGCGGACGAGATGCTTCAGGTCTTCGACACCCCCTGGAACGCCAAGTTCTGGGAACCGCTCGGCGGCGTCAAGGTCCACTTCTGGGGCCAGCGCCGGTGCGAAACCGAGCTGACCAAGCTCTTCGTCAAGGAGGGCCTGCTCCATGACTAATCCCAAACAGGCCTTCGGCGACAAGAAGCCACCGCTCGCCTACATCCCGCTCTCCGCCCAGCTGGCAGAGCTGGAGGCCCTCTACGACGGGATGCTGAAGTACGACCCCCACAACTGGCGTGAGATCCAAGTCGAGGCGATGACCTACGTCGAAGCCGCGATGCGCCACCTCCAGCTGTGGAAGGTCGGCGAGGAGCTGACGCGCGACACGCTCGTCAAGAACCTGGGCGCCGTCAAGGCGTGCTGCTCGATCCTCATCGACGCGGCGGCCCACGGGACGCTGATCGACAACCGGCCGAAATCCCAGGTCGAGGCCGACCTCCTTCACCAAGGTGAGGAATGGGTCGAGCGCCTGAAGGCCGTTCATCGGGAACGTCTTCGCCAGCGTCAACAGGCTGAGCTCAAGGCCACGATCGTCCTGGACGAGCTCTCGGAGGAGACGGTTCTCGATCTCTTCGGGAACCCTCCAGAGCCGGTTACGCCGGCTGGGGTGGAGATCCCTGTCGTGGAAGGCGTCACCCACCTGGACGGTTATCCGATCGACCAGTCGTCTCCGCCCCTGTGGCTCCATGGCCAAGGTCGTTGAGATCTTCACCACGATCACGGCGCTCATCTGCCTGATCGTGGTGCCCCCACTGGCCGGCGTCATCGCGCACGGCCTGTGGCTCACCATCACCACCGACACTCCAGCACTTCTGGCCGGCGTCTGGACCGGAGCCGTCGTTGCTGCGCTCATCAAACGAGGTTTCGAATGATCAACGGACTTTCCTACAATCAGCTCGCCTTCGAATGCCACCAGAACAACGCCAAATGGTGGCACGATCTGGAGACCGGCGAGCGCCTGGACCGTGACAAGGATGAGCTGCTGATGCTCGTCCTCTCCGAGCTCGCCGAGGCGATGGAGGGCGAGCGCAAGGGCCTGATGGACGACAAGCTGCCACACCGCCCCATGGCCGAGGT
>JAFKFE010000095.1 GCA_017308345.1 Alphaproteobacteria bacterium
CGGGCCATACAGCGATGAAATCTCTATTGGGATAGACGACGCAAAAGCACTTCGTTACCTAGATCTTGAATGGAAAACGACGAGGTCAGGCACTGACTACGCAATTTTTAGATCTAATGAAAAATTTGAGAGCGAAAAAAACGATCAAAAGAGACGAGATATACTAAATATTCTTTCAAAATACGACTCTATATCTTTGGAATTGGCCGCCACCGCTGACTTTCTTTCGAAGAACGGATTCGAAAAAGATGCTTGGAAAGAGACAATCAAGAGAAAAGAAGATAAATCTACTCCAGATAGGGTGCAGAAGGCAAAAACGCTTCTATCTGAATTAGAGAGGTTTAATTAGAACGAGATTGACCTCAGCGTGAGCTGAGCAAGCCGCTCGAGCGGAGGACTCACCCTCAAACCACCGCCACGCACTCGATCTCGATATCGAACTCCATCGGCCAGGACGCCACCGGCACGAAACTGCGCGCGGGCGGGTTGGTGGCAAAATACCGCGCATAGACCCGGTTGATGGCGTTGTAGAAGCCGGAATTGACGGCGTAGATGCGCACCATCACCACCTTGTCCAGCGAGGTGCCGGCCGCTTCCAGGCAATGCTTCAGCGCCTTCAGCGACGCCTCGGTCTGGGTCTCGATGTCGCCGCGCACCATCTCGCCGGTCACCATGTCCACCGGCGGCGTCGCCGAGATGAACACGAAGCCATTGGCCCGCACCGCCGTCGAGCACGGCAGGCCGAGCGCGCGCACCTTTGCCGACATAACCGGCACCTCGATGACTTCCTTGTCCATGGTGGTCCTCCCTGATTGGCAAGGGAGCTTATCGCGGCGGCCAGGGAACGCCAGCCTTCCCTTCCCCCCTTGTGGGGGAGAAGGCAAGAACCGGAACCCTCCCCGCTTCCCCGCGTTCTGTGCTGCGTCTAAAGTCCCGGCGCTTGGGGAAAAAAGAATGCATGAAACCGAAGAAATCGACCTGCGCTGCCCGCAGGTTGTCGCCGACAACGCCGCCAAGGGCTTGCGCCTGCGCCAGCAGTTCGGCCGCGGCGGTACCGAGATCGGCGTCGCCCGCGCCACCGAGCTGAAGAACCGCAAGAACCTGTCGCCCTCGACCATCCGGCGCATGGTCAGCTATTTCGCCCGCCACGAGGTCGACAAGAAAGGCAAGAACTACGGCAACGCGGACAACCCGTCCGCCGGCTACATCGCCTGGCTGCTGTGGGGCGGCGACGAGGGGCGCGCCTGGGCGCTCGAGATGAAGAAGAAGGTCGGCAACGCGCCGGATATCTGAGCGGTGGAAGGAGTGGCGGTAAACGGCGCGGCGAAGTTCTCCGCCCTACGAAAGCGGACGGGCTCCGAAACCCCCGCCCCGGAGCCCGTCTTGGAGTGGCTGACGCATGCCGGCACAGCCTCCTCCGACGCCTTGCCAGCGTCGATCCGCCGATCGGCCGCCCGGCACGGCGACGGATTAGCATGACCCAACGTCAACCTATGTGAAGGAGTTCACAATGCCGGGACGGCATCAGCCTTCCCAGTCGACCGGGATCATGCCGAGCCGCTCATAGAGCCTGAAGGCCGCGCTGTTCCTGACCGTGTTGGTCTTGAGATCGACATGCGTTGCCCCGCGCTCGCGAAAGGTCAGGAACACGTGCCGCATCAGCGCCTCGCCGAGGCCTTGACTTCTCGCCTCCGGATGGACGGCGAGGTCCTTGACGAAACCGGACGCCCAGCACAGCGCCGCGCCCGCCAGCAGGCCCTTGCCGTCGATGACCAGGAAACAGAGGGCGGGGTCGAACTCGGCGTCGCCGGCAATGCGCGGCCACCATTCGTCGAACGGCCCGTCGGTGCCGTCGTCGAACACCTCTTGCAGCAGCGCGTGCAAAGCATGCGCGTCCCGATGCTCGAAAGCGCGCATGACGAAACCCTCCGGCCAATGCGGCGCGGTGAGCGTGCCGTCGAGCACCTTGCGCAGGCGGATATCGTTGGGGGCCGGCGGGCGGGGCGTCGTGTTCTCAGGCAGGGCACTGTCTCGAAACGCCGCTTGGTGAGCGGACGTCCGCTCAGGCGCCCGACTGCAGGCGGTGCCGCT
>JAFKFE010000096.1 GCA_017308345.1 Alphaproteobacteria bacterium
CGCCACCGCGATCAGCTCGCCCTGGCCCTTGCCGGTGATGAAGGTATCCGGGCCGCGACGCCTGTATTCGATGATCTTGGTGTCGACATGAGTGTCCTCGACCATCATCGCATAGTCGAGAACGGTCATGTCGGACATGCCGCCCCGGCGGTGGCGGGCGTCGAGATAGGCGCGAAACAGCGAGTACTGCTCGGTCGATGGCTGGGCGTCGTGCATGGCGCCGACGAGATCGGCATTATGCTGCATCACCCGGCGCATGTTGCGGCTCATGGCAAATTCCTGGGCCATGATGCGGACGGAAACACAGGCCCGGCAAGACTCGCAGGCCGGCCGGTAGGCGATGTTCTGCGAACGGCGGAAGCCGCCTTGCGTGAGCAGGTCGTTCATCTCCGGCGCCTTGTCGCCCACGAGATGGGTGAACACCTTGCGCTCGAACTGGCCCTCCAGATAAGGGCACGGCGACGGCGCGGTCAGGAAGAACTGCGGCGACTGGGTCGGATGCTGCGTCATCTAATCTTGGAAACGCTCCTGCGAATCGCCCTACCTTTGGCCCGGCCGGCGAAAAATTCAACAGGATTATGCAGCCGCGACGTGCTCGGCCTGTTCATATTTAAGGACAGGCGGCGGCTGATCGGCGCGGCCACGGCTGCCCTTCAGATGTCGGTGCGGGTGACTACGGTGCCGAGCAGCAGGTCGTGCAGCGTGCGCTTGCGGTCGGAAAACAGCGTGACGAGCAGCACCAGCGGCGTCAGGATGACGTTGCCGGCCCAGAACAGTACGGAATGCACCACCGCCGTCATGCCGTCTATGCGGCTGCCGTCGAGCTTTTCCAGGCGGATGCCCATGATCTTCATGCCGGTCGTCGCCTGGTCGCGGCTGCCCAGCGTGTTCCAGATGTAGAGGATGGCGACCATCGGCACCAGCACGGAAAACAGCGCCCAGCCGAGGCCGAAGGTCAAAAGCCCGAGAATGGCGACCAGTATGGCGAAAGGAATGGTCAGCAAAGCGACGAAGAAATAGTCGAGCAGGAAGGCGAAGATGCGCCTTGTCAGCACACCGCGATAGGCGCGAGTGTCCTCGAACCTGGTCGTGATGATCTCGCCGTCCAATACGCGTGCGTTCATGTCTGTTCCTCGACCGCCGCATCCGTATGGGGATGCCTGCCGCCCTATCAAATGGTAAGGGCGCCCCGGAATTCAAGGAACATGTCCGCCGACGGCTCAGCGCGGTATCAGAAGACGCCGGGGCAGAGCCTGTAGCGAACCCGCCCGAGATAGTCGCGATATTCCGGCGTCAGCGCGAGGATGCGCTCCTCGCGCAGGATGCGATGGATCTGGAACAGGGTGATGATCGCGTAGACGGCGAAATTGTAGACCGAGAAGCTCGACAGCAGGAACAGGATGTGCCCTGCCAGGTAGCCGGCATAGATCGGGTGGCGCACGAACTGGTAGGCGCCGCCGGTGACGACGCCTCGATTGGCGGGCAGGATGGCGAAGGAGCGGCCGAGCGACATTTTCCCCCATATGACCATCCAAAGGGCCAGGAACTGCAGCGGTACCGCGACATAGAGCGGGACGATTGCGAGGCCTTGTTGCAGCGAAACGAGGCCGAAGCCAAAGCCCGCGGTCAGCGAGATGAAAACGGTGAAAGGGCTCCAGTCACGCACCAGCGGCCGGCGCGCCAAGAGCAGCCAGACAAAGGTGAGCGTGTCGGAGATCAGCAGCATCAGGACATTAAGCCGGCCGCGGTCGATGACGAGATTGTGCACGCCGCGATAGATGAACACTGCCGCTACAGCGAGCGCTATGAAGCGGAACAGCCCTTCGCGCAGGTCGGTGAGAACGGTGCTGCTTTGAAGACCGGACCAAAAACCCGTTTCCGCGCCAGCCAGCGCATCATTTTTGAGAATGGTCAACGCTACTACCTCGGCAGTCCCCTCGATCGGAACCATTGCATGCAAGCCTTGCCGGCCGGTTAAGGGTTCGCGTGGTTGCCGGCATTGGCGGGTTCTGCTGTGGTGGGAAGGGCGCGTTCCCAGTTGAACATGACATTCTTCCCGGTCTAGCTTGCTGCGGCGCCGCGCTGCT
>JAFKFE010000097.1 GCA_017308345.1 Alphaproteobacteria bacterium
GAAGAACGAAGCGCCGTTGGCGTGCATGTAGCGCAAGAACCAGCCGGAATTGACGTCGCGCATGATCTTCTCGACCGAATTGAAGGCGAGAGTGCTGTCCGACGTATAGTGCATCGCCAGCACGATGCCGGTCAGGATCTGCGAGACCAGCATGATCGACAGGATGCCGCCGAACGTCCACATGTAGTTGAGGTTGCGCGGCACCGGATAGGCGACGAAGCTGTCATAGATCAGCCGCGGCAGCGGCATGCGGGCGTCGAACCAGCGCTCGATACCGGTCTTGGGCGTATAGGTCGAGTGTCCCTCGCTCATCGAAATGTCCCCTGCCTCAACCGATAAGGATCTTGGTATCGGAAATGAACTTGAATACCGGGATCGCCATGTTCTCCGGCGCCGGGCCTTTGCGGATGCGGCCGGCGGTGTCGTATTGCGAGCCGTGGCACGGGCAGAACCAGCCGCCGAAATCGCCTTCCTGGCCGAGCGGGATGCAGCCGAGATGGGTGCAGACCTGCACCATCACCATCCAGGCCTCCTTGCCGGGCGTGGTGCGGTTGGCGTCGGTCGCCGGCGCGTCGGACGGCAGGTTGGCGTTGCGCGCGATCGGATCCTTGAGATCGGCAAGATTGACGGCCTCGCCGTCCTTCATTTCCTTTTCGGTGCGGTTGCGCACCACCACCGGCTTGCCGCGCCACTTGACGATCAGCGAAGAACCGGGCTGCAGCGATGAGACATCGACCTCGACCGAGGCAAGCGCCAGCGTCGAGGCGTCGGGGCGCATCTGGTCGATGAACGGCCACGCGACGGCTCCAGCGCCTACGACGGCGGCCATGCCGGTGGCTACGTAGAGAAAATCGCGACGGTTGGGATCGTGGATGTCGGTTGCGCTCACGGGTGCCTGATCCTTTCGCCTCTTCCTAACCGGAGGCCGAGCCTTGTCCCCGCTCAATCGCACCTGCCCGACAGCGCATGGCGAACAGGCTAGCGAATTCCTCCGGCATTTGGAGTTCGGTTTATGCGTGAAGCCCGTTTTTGTCCAGTCGGGTGAGGCCACAAGGGCAGATTGTCGCGGGGATGCGCGGCGACCGTGGCCGGCGCGTCCCCATCGCGCCGCCGGACAGCGGGAAACAGCGGGAAATCCGGGGTGAAATAGGGCCGGTGTTCGCCACGACATCGGCTCCTGGCCCGGTCCATTGTCCGGCCATGGCGCATGTCGCCGAACGCAACGGCCGGGCGGACGCCCCCGGCCGCTGGAAAGGCGAGCTGCAAGGGACCGACATCGTCGGGAATGGCCGCGTCATGACGGAGTGGCTGAAGCAGCCGGTTTCAGCCGGCGCCCAACCTGACCAGAACCGCCCTGGGGATATTGTATTCGCGGATCACGGCATCATGCTTGCGCAAACCGCACAGCTCGCGCTGGATGAAATAGCCGTGCACGGCGGCCGCGGCTTCCTTGAGCAGCCGATTGCGGTGCTCGCCATCCCCGCCCTCGCGCAATTTGGCAAGGGTTTCCTCGACGCGCTGGCCGGCGCGGCCGAGCGCGGCGGCTTTTTCGGCGAGGATTTCGTGGCCGAGCAGGTCGAGCGCGCTTTCCTGCGCGCCTGAACGTCCGAAATTCGTGGGCATGCGTACTGACATGGTGCCGTTCTACTCCGCCGGCCGCGTCTCTTCCAGCGCGCTTTCCTCGTTGAACAGGAAGCCGCCGGACTGCCGTTTCCAGAGCCGCGCATAGAGCCCGTCGAGCGCGACCAGCTCGTCATGCGTGCCCTGCTCGACGATGCGGCCGCCGTCGAGCACCACCAGCCGGTCGAGCGCGGCAATGGTGGAGAGCCGGTGCGCGATGGCGATCACCGTCTTGTTTTCCATCAGCCGGGTCAGATTCTCCTGGATCGCCGCCTCGATGTCCGAATCGAGCGCCGAGGTCGCCTCGTCGAGGATCAGAATCGGCGCATCCTTGAGGAAGACGCGCGCGATGGCGACGCGCTGCCGCTGGCCGCCGGAGAGTTTCACGCCGCGCTCGCCGACATAGGCGGCGTATCCGGCGCGATCGCGGTTGTCGCGCAGTCCGAGGATGAAGTCATGCGC
>JAFKFE010000098.1 GCA_017308345.1 Alphaproteobacteria bacterium
GTGCTGCACGGATTCGTGCGGCAGCAGCACGCCGTTGACGAACTCCGACAATGATTTGAGATCGGGCGTCACCACCTTCAGGATGTAATCCATCTCGCCGGTCAGCGCATGCGCCTCCTGCACCTCGGGCAGACGCGCTACCAGCTCGCCGAAGCGGCGGGCGTTGTCGCGGTTGTGCGTGGCCAGGGTCACCGAGATGACATTGACCAGCGAAAAGCCGAGACGATCGCGGTCGAGCACGGCGCGGTAGCCGGTGATATAGCCATCCTCCTCCAGCCGCTGACGGCGGCGCGAGCACTGTGAGGGCGAGAGGTTCACGCGCTCCGAAAGGTCGTTGTTGGTGAAGCGCGCATCGTCCTGCAGAAGCGCCATTATCTTGCGGTCAAATTGATCGATGCGCGCGTCATCCATGGATATTTCTCTCATCATGCACGATCCGCGCACATGAAGAGCATTTCGAGCGATCGAATGCAAGCACCTTGCGACGGCTTCGCGCTATCGTGATGAAAGATGGCCAAGCCCGGCCAAATCAGCTTTTGGAGGACTGCCATGGGCCCCTTCCCGCACGACGCCCCGCCCGCCCGCATCAGCAAGCAAAACCCCGCCGGCACCGACGGTTTCGAATTCGTCGAATTCGCGCATCCGGACCCGGCCAAGCTTTCCGAGCTGTTTTCGCGTATGGGCTACACCGCGGTGGCCAAGCACCGCACCAAGGACATCACGGTCTGGCGGCAGGGCGACATCAATTACGTCGTCAATGCCGAGCCGGCCTCGCATGCGATGAGGTTCGTCGAAAAGCACGGCCCCTGCGCGGCCTCGATGGCGTGGCGCGTCGTCGATGCGAAGCACGCCTTCGACCACGCCGTATCGAAAGGCGCCACGCCCTATCAGGGCGCCGACAAGGCGCTCGACGTGCCGGCCATCGCCGGCATCGGCGGCTCGCTGATCTATTTCATCGAAACCTATGGCGAGAAAGGCTCGGCCTATGATGCCGAGTTCGAGTGGCTGGGCGAGCACGACCCGAAGCCCGAAGGCGTCGGCTTCTATTTCCTCGACCACCTGACCCACAATGTCTATCGCGGCAACATGGACAAGTGGTGGGATTTCTACCGCGACCTGTTCGGCTTCAAGCAGATCCATTTCTTCGATATCGACGGCAAGATAACCGGCCTGGTCAGCCGCGCCATCACCTCGCCCTGCGGCAAGATCCGCATCCCGCTGAACGAATCCAAGGACGAGACCAGCCAGATCGCCGAATACCTCAAGAAGTACAATGGCGAAGGCATCCAGCATATCGCGGTCGGCACCGACGCGATCTATGACGCCACCGACAAGCTAGCCGCCAACGGGCTGAAGTTCATGCCAGGGCCGCCCGATACGTATTACGAGATGTCGCATGAGCGCGTGCACGGGCATGACGAGCCGATCGAGCGCATGAAGAAGCACGGTATCCTGATCGACGGCGAAGGCGTCGTCGACGGCGGCATGACCAAGATCCTGCTGCAGATCTTCTCGAAGACAGTTATCGGGCCGATCTTCTTCGAGTTCATCCAGCGCAAGGGCGACGAAGGCTTTGGCGAGGGCAATTTCCGCGCCCTGTTCGAATCGATCGAGCAGGACCAGATCAAGCGCGGCGTGATCAAGCTCGACGGCAAGGCGGCTTAGCCGTTCAGAGCGTCGAGCGGCCTACAATCTGAGCCGCTCGACCTCGTCCTTTCTCAGCTTCAAGTCGCAGTCGAGCAGGAATTCATCCAACTGCGGCGGTGCAACCGAAGTGCCCGAGAGCATCGCATGCACCTGGCCGCGATGGTGGATGTCGTGCAGGAAGACGTGGGCGAGTATGTCGCCGACCTTTTCCGGAATCACGCCATCCTCGCGCCGGTCGGTGATGACGCTACGATCGAGGTCTGCATCCGACAGGCCGTCGCAAAAGGCTACGAGCCGGCGGTCGAAATCGGCCTGCGCTTCCGCCAGGCTCGCCGCATCGTCGAATGGTACGAAGTCGTCATAGGCCGCGGCACCACGGCCGCCGTCGGTCAGGAAATCGAGATAGAGATGGCCGACCGCCAGGATGTGGTTG
>JAFKFE010000099.1 GCA_017308345.1 Alphaproteobacteria bacterium
TGCGCCCGGGTTTCGAAGGTTTCAGCGTCTATTCGCTGGTGGCATTGGCCAGCGTCGTATGCTGCGCCGTGCGCGACCTCTCCACCAAGCGTATCCCGCAAGCGATCCCGACCATGCTGGTGTCGACGGCGACCGCGCTTGCCATGACGGTGCTGGGCGCGCTGCTTTTGTCGCCGATGGGCGGCTGGACGCCGATGAGCGGCCGGGCGACCATGCTTCTGGCGCTGGCGGCGGTGCTGGTGCTGATCGGCTATCAGTTCATCATCATGGCCATGCGCTCGGGCGACATCTCCTTTATCGCGCCCTTCCGCTATACCGCCTTGCTCTGGTCGATCCTGCTCGGCCTCGTCATTTTCGGCGACATCCCCGATCTGCCCATGATCGTCGGCGCCGCGTTCATCATCGGCTCCGGCCTCTACGCGCTCTACCGCGAGCGCGTCTTGGGTCGCAGACAGCCCGCGGCGGAAAGCGCTGGACCCGGCATGGCGCCGGACGGCATATAGGCGCGATGGATCAGGCCGTTGCGGGGATCATTCTGGCCGGGGGCCAGTCACGCCGGATGGGCGGCGGCGACAAGCCGCTGCTGACGTTGGGCAAAACCAGCCTGATCGATCATGTATCCCGGCGACTGAAGCCACAGGTCGCGGCCCTGGGGCTCAGCGCGAACGGCGATCCCGCGCGATTTGCGGCAACGGGTCTGCCCGTGCTCGAGGATACCGTGCCCGGCCATGCTGGACCACTGGCGGGCATCCTCGCCGGTCTCGAATGGGCGGCCGGACAAACTGGCCGCCGTTGGCTGGTGAGCGCCGCGGGCGACACGCCCCTCTTTCCCGGCGACCTCGTGGAGCGCCTGGTCGCGGCGGTTCACGACCGGCCCGGCGCGATCGCCGTCGCCAGTTCGGACGGCAGATGGCACCCGACCTTTGCGCTCTGGCCACTCGGCCTGCGCGGCGCCTTGCATCATTTCCTGGTCGACGAGGACAACCGACGGGTCTCGGCCTTCATGGAACGCCACGGCTATGTCGAGGTCGAGTTTCCCATGATCGAGACCGGCAGCCGGAGAATCGATCCATTCTTCAACATCAACACGCCGGACGACCTTGCGGCGGCCGAGCGTCTGTTGCAAAGCCTCGAACCATGAGACGGGTATTCGGCATCACCGGCTGGAAGAACTCCGGCAAGACGACCCTGACGGAAAAGCTGGTCACCGAACTGGTGGCGCGCGGCTGGACGGTTTCGACGGTGAAGCATGCCCACCACGACTTCGACATCGATAAGCCGGACACCGACTCCTTTCGCCACAGGCAGGCAGGCGCGACGGAGGTCGCAATCGTCTCCGGCCGGCGCTGGGCGCTGATGCATGAATTGCGCGGCGGGAACGAGCCGACGCTCGACGACATACTGGCCCGCCTGTCGCCCTCGGACATCGTGCTGGTCGAAGGCTACAAGCGCGAGGCGCACAAAAAGATCGAGGCAAGGCGGCTCCAGGCCAAGGACCAGACGTCGCTTTCGGCCAGCGACCCCAACATCGTCGCGGTCGCCGCCGACTTCGCGGTCGAAGGCGAAAGGCTGCCGGTTTTCGACCTGAACGACACCAAGTCGATAGCCGACTTTATCGAGCGCAGCACAGGTCTCACGGCCCAAACCAAGTAACGCTGCGGCAGATCATGATTGTCGTTTGCTGTTGATTTGCAGTTGCTTTTCTCTCGGAAAGAGTGGGAGTATCCACCTCAGCGGGCGGTAAGAAGCTCCGCCCACAAGAGCCGCACGGGACAGCGGCCATGACAATATGAGAGGATTATCATGCGTATTGCACTGCGTATCGCGCTTGCCGCTTCGGCCGCGCTGCTGACACTCGGCGTCGCCCAGGCTCAGGAAAAGACCCTGAGGATCGGCACCGAAGGCGCGTACCCGCCCTTCAACAACCTGACCTCGGACGGCCAGTTGGTCGGCTTCGACATCGATATCGCCAAGGCTCTCTGCGACGAGATGAAGGTGAAGTGCACCTTCGTGGCGCAGGACTGGGACGGCATCATTCCGGCGCTCCAGGCCGGCAAGTTCGACGCCATCGTCGCCTC
>JAFKFE010000100.1 GCA_017308345.1 Alphaproteobacteria bacterium
GTGCCGATGCCGGTGGACAATTGTCGACGCGCTCGTCGCGGCGTGTTCAGCCGCCCGTCTTCAGATCCCGGCCCTCGGCAAGCATGAGCAGGCGGTGGGGCTCGACGACGGTCACTTTCTGGCGTCCGCTTCTGACCAGCCCCTTTTCTTCCCAGGCGGACAGAAGGCGGCTGACGGTGTGCAACCTCGTTCCCGTCATCTCGGCGATGTCCTGGCGCGAAAGGGGGAAGTCTATCAGAAGACCATCCTCCGTTTTCCTGCCCGTCTGCTTCACCAGCTTGAGCAGGGCATGAGCCACCCGACGGTCGACCTGCTCGGTCGACATTTCGACTACGCGTGCATGGGCATCCTGCAGGCGGCTGCCGATGGTCTTGTATGCGTTGGCGCCGAAGCTCGGATAGGAGGAAGCAAACCCAGACCATAGGCTGCTTGACCATGCCAGCACCACGCAATCGGTGACGGCAACGGCGCTGGCCGGATAGGCGGTGAGGCCAAGCGCCTTGGCGATGCCCATCAGTTCTCCAGGACTGATATACCGTACAATCACGTCCTCACCATCCGGCGTGCTCTTGACCACTCGGACATGGCCATCCAGCAACAGGAAAAAGGAGTGCGCTTCCAGCTCCTGTTCGAAGACCGGCTGTTCCTTCGCAATGCGTAGCGCTCGCGCCTGACCGATCATGCGGTCGAGGTCCGCAGAGCTCAGCCCCTGGAACGATGGCAAGTCAGCGATCAGCGAGCGGTCGAGACGATTCATGCGATTTCGTCGCTTGCGGCATCTCTCTTACATGAGTTCTCTCCCGAGATACCATGTCATGTGTGGCCCATTTGCTGCAAGCTCCTCATGGCGCGGCGTTTTTCCGCGTAGGACACCTCCGATTCAGTTTCCTTCCGATCGAATAACTGAGTGCGCTGCGTCGCAGCAAAGATGGGGTGGGACGCAATTGCCATTTCTTCAGCAGCACCTCCATGAAGAAGAGGCGATTCATGTTTGACAGGGGCTGATCGAGCCTGGCGGATCAGCGCTCGCATTTGACATGAACGCCCTTGGTCTCGACCTGTGAGGCGGAACCGTTGCGTACTGCCGCGGTGCCCTTCCTTCACCGGTGACCAAGGCCGCGAAGCGATCCACATCTGGAAGGTGCGCTTCCCCCTATCCCGCTACAAGGGCGCGGACGATGGCGAGGCGCTTGACAGCGACGGTGGCCAACGCCTGCGCCCTATCCCGGGCGGCCTGCGAGAGCAGATGTTCGCCAGCGTCGATGTAATAGTCGGCCAGCCACTCGCAGAGCGCGTCCAAGGACCGCGGCGACGGCGGCCCGACAGGCGTCGTGATCTGGAGAGGATCCGATGCGAGATCGAGGGAAAGCTTGCGGGCCTCGAGGGCAAGGTCGCGGTATTTATTCTTGAGGTCAGTGTTCTCTTTCATGCCGGCATATTCCTCAAGGCGCGTGCACACCTCCATTTCGAGACTGGACAGATCGTAAGGCTTCTGGATTGCCAACCCCGAACGCCGATCCTTGAAAAAGGCTCTCCGGCGCTCGCGCCGTAGCGTCGTTGCGTGCTCCAGTTCCTCGCGCGCCATCTGTTCGGCGGCTTCCCGGATTTGCGGCGACGCCTCATGGGCTGCCACATAGGACCAGAATGCGAAGGCGCGCTCCTCGTTGCGGACCGCGATGGCCAGTGAGCGATAGGCGTCCACCAATTCGGGCGAGACGAGCCCGATGCCTTCTTCGTCGAAAACATCCTGCGGCACGGCTTCGGGCTGCAGGATTTCGGCTGGCTTATGGGTGACCTGCCTCGACCAGCCCATGACCATGTCGATATGTCCGGTCTCCTCGCGCACGAGACGATCGAATACCTCGGCCAGTTCCCGCTGTTTGGCAGCGCGCATGCGCCGGGCCAAATCCGCATATCTGTTGGCGGACTCCTTCTCCATCGCCAGCGCGACGGCGAGAAGCTCGCTCATCGACCGGATCGACGTCGCTGGTTCGGATGTCAGGCGGGACATTGGACGACTTTCCCTCGGCTTGGCTGTTGACCATACAGGCTCCCTCAACGAGCCTGTTTGC
>JAFKFE010000101.1 GCA_017308345.1 Alphaproteobacteria bacterium
AGCCGCCGCGCCAGGCCGCGTTCCTCCAGCGCCTTGATGGCGATGTCGATCGAAACGCCGTTCGACAGCAGGCTGCCGATGATCTCGCCTGTTCCGGCGGCCGTCACGTTTCCCCCGTCCGGGTTCAGCACGACTTTGCGGTTGCCGATGCCATAGGCGAAATTGGCCGCGTATTTGGCGCCGAGATCCTGGCCGGCCTGGCGATTGATCTCGACGAAGCGGACGTTGAGCTGGACCTGCTGCGAGGACGAGATGTTGACAGAGTTGATAACTTCCTCGTTGCCCGAGAAACGCGACGCGATCTTGCTGGCCTTGTCGGCGGCGACCGCGTCGTCGGCCTCTCCCGACAGCACGACGCGGCCGTTTGCCGACCCGACCTTGATCTTGGCGTCGGGCACGCTGGCGCGGATGGTGCTGGCCAGTTGGTCGGTATCCAGCGTCACCTCGATGTCGATGGTGCCGACAAGCTGCTTGTTCTGGTCGAACAGGGCGATGCCGGTGGTGCCCAGATTGTTGCCCAGCACATAGAAGGACTTGTCGGTCAGCGGGTTGACGTTGGCGATCTCCGGATCGCCGATGACGATCTGGTAGAAGGCGGCGCTGGTCATGATCGTCTTCGGCTTGCCCTTGGCGACCATGATCGAGGCGTTCCTGTTCGCCGAGACATAGACGATGTCATTGCCCGCCCTTGCCGGCGCGGCGGCGCCGAGTATTGCCGCCGCCAGCGCGATCACGCCGAAAAGACGCCATCCCCTGGTCGCCCGAAATGCATCAAACCCGAACATTTGTCCCGTCCTCGCCGGTCCCCACCGGCTATTGCTGCAGTTCCTGCGGCGGTTCCCGCGAAGGAACCTTGTATTCCTCGACCTTGTCGCCACGCGTCACGATCACCGTCTTGAATTTCGGCTCGTCGGATTCCTTCGTCACCGCGCTGAGCAGCGAGGCGGCGCTCGCCTGCGCGTTCGCGGCGACCGAGCCGCCGAAGGACGAAATCGTCGTAAGTCCGCCCGCGCTGGCGCTGGCGTCTGCTGCCGACCGCAACGACAGCGACAGGGTCCCGACGGTGCGGGCAAGCGCCACTTTCTGCGCCCCTTCGTTGGTGACTTCGATGGTCACCGAATTGGCGACCTGCGGCTCGGTCTTGCGCTCGTCGGCGCCCTGCCCGACCGAAAGCACCTTGGCGTCGGAGACGACGATCTCGGACGTCACGGTCGAGCCGGCCGCCCCTTGAGCGTTCTTCGCCACTTCCTGGATATCGCCAGCATCGCGCGTCAGCACGACGTCGACCCGGTCTCCCGGCGTGATGAAGCCGCCGACACCGGCGATCTCATCGGTGCGGATGGTGACGGCCCGCATCCCCGGCGACAGCATGTTGGAAAGCGTGGCGCGGCCGTTCGGTCCCGACAGCTTGGCGAGCAGCACCGGTTCGTTGACCTCGATCGGCGACAGCACGACCCGGCTGCCGTCGGCAAGCAGCTTGTCGATCGTGGGGAAGGCGCCTTGCGGCAGGGAATCCTGCGGCCAGGGAATTTCGCTGAGCTTGGCGCGGTCGAGTTCCATGCCGTAACGCAACGGCGCGTTCGCCACGACGATGGTCTTGAACTCTACCTTTGGCGGCGCCGGAGCGGCGATCGACGCCGTCCTCTCTTCGCCGTTGGCCCTGGCCTGGCTCTTGACCCAGAAATCCGCGGCAAAGATCGAGATCGCGCCGAAGACGGCTGCGATGCCGATCATGGTTATGGCCCTGCCCCTCACAACGAAACCCCTGACGCCCTTGGTCTTTTGTTAGTTGGGCCTCACGCTAGGCATCATTGTTAAAGAATCAGGAATACCGGGGCGCGTACGCCGCCCTATTTCGGCCGGCTTGGTTATCGAATGGTTTTAGGATAAGAGGGGCTAAATCCCCGAACGTAACAGGAACCTCCGTCGCTTGGCGCTGAAAAGCGTGGCAGTATCGGCGGGTGATTCGCAGCACCGGACCCTATGGCAGGCATGGACGACAACAACGATCTCTTCGGCAATATGGACAAGCAGCCGCAGCCCGTTCGCACCCCGGCGCGCCCTGCCGATC
>JAFKFE010000915.1 GCA_017308345.1 Alphaproteobacteria bacterium
GAAGGTCCGGGGCGGGGGGCTGTTCGGGCGGGGGGCGCTCGAACTGACCAAGGGCCTCGTCGCCTGAGAAAGCGTGGCCCCGGCTGGCATCGGCCGGGGCCATCGGCTGTCAGGAGCCGCCCGGGTCCGCTTTGACGAATTGCAACTCAGTTCACCTATAGGTTGCAATGGCGTTCTAACCATTCGGTATTCACGTTCGTTATTGTATACCTGAGTCTTGACTTATTTTACCTGGGGCAAAGCGAGAGATACATTGTTTTAAGCAGTTGTCGGCGTATATCCGTGGAAGGAAAGCCGGATATGGCGAGGCAGGTCTTCTGGAGCTTTTCAAGAGCATATCGGGTGGAAGGAGATTTCTTTGGATACCGTAGGATTCCATCCACCGGCAGAGGACCTTGCTTAGGCATTCACAATGGATCTCGTTTCCGCAAATGCCGGCCCGGAAAAGGTGGCTGCGCCGTCGGTGCATGAATCCCAGCATGGCTCGGTACGGCCTTTAGCCGCCGGAGATCTCGAGCGCGTCGCCGCGCTTTTCCTGACCAAGTTTCGCCATCGCCGCCTTCGCGATCACGCGATCGCGCAGACGGCGGAGTATATGAAACAGCTTTATCTTGACGGTGGCGAGAGCAACGCCCTTGTCCAGATCAACCCGCAGGGCAGTCTGGGGGGCTTCCTCGGCGTCCTGAGAGCCCGCTATGAACTCAACGGAACGGCATTGAACGCGGCCATCATCGGTCCGTTCATGGCCGACCCCGGCACCGATCACGGCTGGGCCGGACCGCAATTGCTGCGCGTCCTGCATCAAGGCGAATTCGATCTGCAACTGACCGATTCGGCCAATCGCACGTCCCTGGCCTTCGCGCGCCCGATGAAGTACCAGCTCTTGCCGGTGCATTGTCTGGAATGGACATGTGTCTTCCAGCCGGGCGCCATGGCCGCCGCCGTGCTGCAGCGTAAATGGCCCGGGCTGGCTCGCCTAGCGCTCAGCCCCTGCGCGCGAGCGTTCGACGCTCTCGCAGGAAGACGGTTCGAGCCTCCGGTCCAGGCTTCATCGTCGCGACGGATCCACCATAAGCGGGTCGATGCCGCGCAGTTCGCGGAGCAACTGCCGGCACTCATGTCGGATTATGCTCTTCGGCCGAGTTGGAAGGATGGTGAACTGCCGCGGCTGCTCGCGCTGGCGGCTGAAAAGCGGGCTGACGGGCCACTTCATTTCGGCGGAACTTACGACGAAGCAGGCAAGATGCTCGGTTGTCATGCCTTCTACGGGCGGGCCGGCGGCATAGCGAACCTGCTGCAGGTCCAGGCGTCCGGCCCCCACTGGGGCGCGACGCTCGACGGCGTTATCGCGGCTGCGCGGGAGATGGGCTGCGCGGGCATCATCGGGCAGACACAGGGCAGGTTCCTGCCCCAACTCTTCGGCTACAACGGTGTCTTCTTCCGCTATGCCGGAGGCACGATGGTGCGTTCGCGCATCGCCGAGGTCACGGAAGCGGTTCGCTCCGGCGACATCTTCATCGGCGGGCTGATGGGCGATCGCTGGACCCGGCTCAGTTCCGACGACTTCGGCCGCGCCTGACGATTTCTGCATGCCGCAATTCCGGACGGAAGGCGACAACGAAGTCGCCGCGCCTAAAGCGCGTCGCGATCTTTCAGATTCGCTCGACGCGCTTTAAGTCTTTGATTCTACGCATGTCTTTATCCCGAAACCGGTTCCCCCTTTCGGGAGACATGCTTTAACCGCTTCACACTTTTCCTGGAATTGCTTCGACTCAGGCCAGCTTGTGCAGCGCGGCGCAAAAGCTGTCGATGATCTGGCAAAGGTCCGGCTCATTAACCATTTGGACGGCTTCGATGGCGCCAACCCATTTGCGCGTTCGCGCGCGCTTCTCTTTCCAGCGATCCGCGACGCGGTCGACATGCAGCGGAAAGACCAGCACCTCGCAAGGCACCTCCTCGCCGGAGCCAAGCACCTTGGCATAGAAATAGCGGCCGGCTTCAAGATGCGAGACGGTGCCGCGCAAGCCGGCTTCCTCGCCGGCCTCGCGGGCGGCCGCCTCGCAA
>JAFKFE010000916.1 GCA_017308345.1 Alphaproteobacteria bacterium
CGGTTTTCCGTCCGGAATTGCGTTAAGCCAATCAAGCAATTCCAGGAAAAGTGCGAAGCGGTTTTCCGTCCGGAATTGCGTTAAACAACCAGGCAATTCCAGGGAAAATACTTAGCGGCTTTCCGTTCGGAATCGCGCTGGGCCAGAATTGAAAGCGGGTTCGGCGATGCCGAGCCGACTTAGTGGCAGGGGAAGCCGAGCAGGTGGCGGCCGTCATGCACGAACTCGTGCACCGCCGTGCCACGGATCAGCGACGTCGCGCCTTCTTCCGCGCCGACGAAATAGATCGCCAGCATCAGCATCAGGCCGGCGAAGATGGCCCAGGGCAGAAGCTCGCGGACCGGGATCGCAACCGGGCCGTAGGTGGGGGCGAAGGTGGTGTCGGACATTTTGACCTCCTGTGGGATACTGCGTCCCGTTGATCCAACCATGCCGCGGGATAAGGCCTGACTTTCGGCTGGTGCCGATCACAGTGGCGCGACCGTGCCGGACTCTCACCGGCTTCCAATCCCGTATAGCGCTAAAACACTTGTCAGCACTTCGTTCGCCTGTCAACGACATGTAATGGCCGGCACGGCTTCGTGGGGCTTATTTTTCACTGAGCCAGGGAGTTTGGAATGTTCGCCCGCCTGACCATGATCGCAAGCGGAGCGACGCCCGGCATGCGCAAGGGCCGCTTTCCGAAGGACGAGGCGCCGGAGCCACGCGCCTTCGAGCGCGTGGGCGCGCTGGCCGCGTCGCTGCGCCGCGCCGACCGCGTCTGGACGAGCCCGGCGCTTGCCGCGCGCGGGACGGCCGAGGCGCTCGGCCTCGACGCGACGGTCGAGCCGCTGCTTGCCGAGCAGGATTTCGCGCGCTGGGCCGGCAAAAGCTTCGAGGAGGTGCAGGCAGAGGACCCGGAAGCCATGGCGGCCTGGTTTACCGATCCGGACGCGGCGCCCCATGGCGGCGAATCGCTTGCCGCCGTCGCGCGTCGCGGCGCCGAGCTGATGGAGCGGCTGGCCGGCGAGGGCGGCCACACCGTCGCGCTCACCCATGCCGTGCCGATCCGCGCCGCCATCGTGCATGTTCTGGGCGCGCCGCTCCCCTCGGTCTGGAAGATCGACATCGAGCCGCTGTCGCTCACCGAGTTCCGTAGCGACGGCCGCCGCTGGGTGCTGCATGCCAGCGGGGTGGCCGCCGGCGGCTAGGCAGTCAGGCACGATTGGTCCCGCACGCGATCGGCTCGATACGCAGTCAGCAGACGGTCAAGGAAGCGGTTGACGCAATGATGAGGCAGCGTCAGTCCAGAGGCTAAAAGTGCGGCTTAACAACGGGTATTTTTATATCGGACCGATAGAACCATCGTCTCGTCCACTCAAAAGGCCCCTCACAAATAGTCTTTAGCGGTCTGTAATTTGGCGATTCAATCCAAATATTACAACGATACCACTGCCCGTCGCTTTTCAATGTCTTGTCAAACTGAAAAACAATTGTCTGGAATCCGTCTACCCTGGCATTGTAAAGACGATGACAATTACTGTTGACTAGGGACCCATCTTCGTTTCTCGGTACGGCTTCCTTCGGCGGAATTTTCTTCGCGATCCACCGCCCGTAAGGTTTATCTCTTTTATACTCCATGTCGGCAGTGTAGATCAGTTCCTGATGAACAAATTGGGGCTGGTCTCCAAATCTATGGAAACGGGATGTCATCTGAACAAGCGGAAGCTTAATGACCCACTCATTCGCTTTCTGAAGGGGACTGCATTCGGCACTCTGTTCTTCTGGGGGCAAATTAGACCCTTGGGAGGCCACACATGCCACGGGCGGGCAGACCAGGCAGGCGGAAAGAACGGCAATACCTAAGATTCTGCTCATCACGTTCTACCGGTAAAGGCGCGGATATCTGGCCTTCTCAGCCTGGCAATTGCTCCCTCTCTGGGCCGCCATGGCAAAAGCTCTTTCATAGGTATGTATCGCCCTCTTGAATTTAGAGGGATTGGACGTCAGGTGTTTGTCGATCCCTTCATACAAAAGGACAGGAACAGCTATCATAGCTTTTCCGTCTTCATTTAACCTCAGC
>JAFKFE010000917.1 GCA_017308345.1 Alphaproteobacteria bacterium
CCAGCAAAAATCGGCTTCGCCAGACAAATCGGACTCGGCCGCGAAATCGAGCGACGCTGGAGCCGGTGAGACGTCGAAGACATCCAAGCCCCAGACTAAGTTCTATCTGCGCAAGGACCGTTTCGAGGCTCCCCGGATCCTTTTCTCAGGCACGATGCCGGATGCGACAGGCGCCAGTTTCTCGTGGAGCAACGACTACCTGGCAAAGACCAAGAGTCTGACCGTCCAAGCCTATCTAACCGGTGCGCCGCCCGGGCTGCAATTTGCCACGGATGGCTCGGCGGACCAGTCACCAATTTATCTCGCCAGCTATGCATTCGCCCCATACATCTATCTCAACGGGAAGCTCGCCTATCCTTTCAAGAGTTCCGAGAGAAGCGCCGCTCAGTTCGGCATAAATGGCGAGTTCCAGTTTCTGAGCGGCGGGTCGACCGTCCCGTTATTCACCGAGGCGACGCTCAGCCTTTCACCCTATTTCCAAACGGATTTCCGTGGCAGAGGCCGTCTATACGGAGCGGATGGCCTTTTGGAGCTGTATAGCCCGACCCTGCACCTTGGCTCAGCGGTCAATGACGGCCGACCCCACGTCTTCGGGTTCAGCTACTGGCGACTGATCGCCGAAGCCAATCCGCTGCATGTCGAGGACGCCGGCCAAAGCAATTTTGTCGCGGGCAAGGACTATACCTACGTTGGCGCAACGATTCAGGCGCGAACGGTGCTGTTCGCCAACATGACGTCGGTCCCGCATGCCCTGTGCGGACGCATAAGTCTGCTTGGCTCCTACCAGTATTTTTGGGACCTGAGCAACCAGACCGAGATCCACAATCTTCATGCGGAAGCGGATTACGATCTATCCGGAAAATCGACGCCGGCAAGGCTCTGCGACAGTCTGGCCTCCGGCGGTGACATTACAAGCAGCGGCGGTCAGTCGTTGGGTGCCAGCCTAGCCTTCACCTATGACGACGGGATCGACAAGGCCACGTTGGAGAAATCGAGAAAATTCGGTGCCAACCTTACCATCCAGTACTGACTTGTCTGTCGGCGTTGGATCGCGGCCGCTCAGACGTCGTCGCATTGCTCGGTTCAATAGATGGGACACACAATGGCTGGAGAATTCCAAGTTACCGGTAATAACCCGAACGCGCTTTTCACGCTCACAGTCCATCGTGGCGAGGGCATGGCCTTGCTTGCGATGGACTGGAAGGACGCTCAACCGCCGCTCAACTTTGTGGGCTTCGCAATCGAGTATCGGGAGCCGAACGGGAACCAGTTCTATCCGTTGAAAAACCGCCTCACATTCGACGGCAACGCTGGAACGACGTCCAGCGCCAAGCGCCCACCCACCTATTCGACTCGGATAGCGCCGATCCAGAAGTTCAGATGGGTGCACTTTCCTCGCAACGCGCAACTTACCGGGCCGTTTGAGTACCAGGTCACGCCGGTTTTCATGGGCAGCGACGACTCGCTCAGTTACGGCGCGTCGCAGAATGCCGAGATCGAGTTGGGCGACGAGACATATCCTGGCGTCCTCAACGTCGCTTTCACGCGTGGCTTTATCTCCTCACAGGCTTTCGTCGACAATTTCGGCGACGTCGACGCGCTACTGCCCGCCCACAGCAAGGACGGCCTGGACTTCAAGCCAACCGATCCAGACGCTGAAAAGGCATATGCGTGGATGGGTTTTGAGGCGAGGCGCGTGCTGATGAAGGCCCTAGATGACGCCATTGCCGATGAGGATGCCGATGTGGGCGTTGTCGCTTATGACTTCGACCTCCCCGAAATCATTGACCGGCTGAAGAAACTCAAGGGGCGCGTGCGGGTCATCATCGATAACTCTGACGGCCACACCGGCGACAAGCACGCGGAAGATCGGGCTGCGCAACTGCTGACCGACGCCGGCATTCCGGTTGTGCGTCAAGCCATGGGGTCGCTCCAGCACAACAAGACGCTCTATGTGAACGGGCCCAAGGTCAAGCGTGTCATCTGCGGCTCTACGAACATGAGTTGGCGCGGATTGTATGTTCAGTCCGACAATGCGGTTGCGATCGAAGGACAAGGCGC
>JAFKFE010000918.1 GCA_017308345.1 Alphaproteobacteria bacterium
GCCGACGAGGCTGCCGCGGCCGCCGCTGAGCGGCGTGCCGCCGAGCGCCACGGCGGCGAAGGTGAGCATCAGGAACGGCGTACCCGCCGTCGGATTGCCGGTCGCGGTCTGGGCGCTCAGCATGAAGCCGGCGACGCCGTAGAGGATGCCGGCGCCGATGAAGGCGGTGATGCGAACGCCGGAGACCGCGACGCCTGAGAAACGGGCCGATTGTTCGTCGGCGCCGATCGCATAGAGGCCGATGCCGGTGTTGGTTCGCCGGAAGGCCAGCCACAGCACGACCGCGGCGACCAGGAACAGGCCGGCGATCGGAACGACGCCGAAGAGCGTGTCGGTCAAGGTGTAGGTGACGAAGTCGGCGACCATGCCGCCGGGCGCGTCGAGAATGACCAGCGCCAGCCCCTGGCAGACGATCATCGTGCCCAGCGTCGCCGCGATGGTCTGAAGCCCGAGCTTCGCGACCAGGATGCCGTTGATCATGCCGACGAAGGCGCCGATGGCGCAGCACATCAAGAGGCTGACCAGCGCCCCGCCCGGGCCGTCGAGCGGATAGACCGCCATCAGCACGTTGGTCAGCGAGACGACGCCGGCGACGGACAGGTCGAAGCCACGGCTGATGACGACCAGCGTCTCGCCCGCCGCCGCGAGCGCCAGCGGCGTCGAATTGTTGACGAGATCGGTGAATGTGTAGACCGAGAGCGCATCGGGCTGCCAGAACGCATAGAGCGCGTAGAGCAGCACATAGATCAGCGCGACGATACCCGTGCCGCTGATGACGGCGCGCCAGAAAGGCGAGCGGCGGGGTGTTGGATTTGCCGCGATCGCGCTCATGCCGCCACTCCCGTCTTCTCGCCCCGGGCATGGCCGATCAGCGCGCCGACGATCGTCTGCTCGTCGATGGCGTCGCCCCGGTACTCGGCGAAGATGCGGCCGCCATAGAGCACGATGCAGCGATGCGCGAGGTGGACGAGTTCGGGCAGCTCGGACGAATAGAAGAGCACGGAGCCGCCATCGGCGGCGAATTTGCGGATCGCCTCGTAGATCGACTGCTTGGTTCCGACATCGACGCCGCGCGTCGGATCGAAGAGCAGCAGCGTGCGCGCGCCGGTCATGATGACACGCGCCAGAAGCGCCTTCTGCTGGTTGCCACCGGACAGCTCGTCGATCTTGAAATGCAGGTAGCGCTCCTGCAGGTCGACCGCGGCGGCGGTTTCCCGCGCGACGCGACGCTCGCCCGCGGGCCAGACGATGCCGCCGCGCGCGATGCGGGAGATAATCGGCAGCACCATGTTGCTGGCCGTGGTGAGGCCGGCGAGGATGCCTTCCGATTTGCGATCCTCGGGCAGGTAGGCAAGGCCGTTGCCGAAATGCAGCGCGGCGCCCGGGCTGGCGATCTGGGCGGGCACGCCGTCGATCTCGACGCTTCCGCCCCTGGCCCTGGTAAGCCCGATCAGCGTCCTGAACAAATCGCGCTGGCCCTGCCCTTCGAGCGCGGCGATGCCGACGATCTCGCCCTGCCTGACATTGAACGACACGTCGCTCAGGATGCCGCCGGAAAGGCCCTTGACGCCGAGCGCGATGGGGGCGGCATCGAGGGCCGCCGGCAACACGTTCACGGTCTCGCGCGCGCTGCGGCCGACCATCATCTCGAAGATGTTCTCGTCCGAGGCGCCCGAAAGCTCGACCGTGCCGATGCTGCGGCCGTTGCGCAGGATGGTGGCGCGCGAGCACAAGGTGCGCACCTCGCCGAGGCGATGGGAAATGTAGAGGATGGCAGTCTGCAGGGATTTTTGCCGACGCACGAGCTCGAACAGCCATTCGACGTCGGCCAGCGCCGCCGTCGGCTCGTCGAGGATCAAAAGCTTCGCGGCATGGGTGAAGGCGCGCACGATTTCGAGCCGCTGGCGGTCCGACAGCGAAAGCACGCCCACCGGCGTGTCGGAATCGAAATGCGCGAGGCCGTAGTCGCGGAGGATCCTGCCGGCGGAAGCCATCGCCGTGCGACTTGAGGCGAGGCCGAGCATGCCCCTAGGCATTTTCGGCAGCATCAGATTCTCG
>JAFKFE010000919.1 GCA_017308345.1 Alphaproteobacteria bacterium
GTTGGCGAGCCCGACCCAGGAGCCTTTCAGCGTCGGCGTGTAGATCGAGAACAGCGACAGGTAGATCGCCGAGATCAGCGGATAGACGATGACCGCCGACAGAATCAGCACCGTCGGCGCGATCAGCGCTATCCCCAGGAGGCTGTAGCGCCTTTCCAGCGTCATACTGCTTCGGTCGGCCACGAGGTCATCCAACTGCATGAAAAAAGAAGCGGAGCGAAAGGACAGGCCTCCCGCTCCGATGGGCCGGTCAGGCCTTCATGATCGCTTCGATCTTGCCGGAGATGTCCTTGACGGTGGCCTTGGCATCCTCGTTGTTCAGCACGACGCGCTGCACCAGCTCGGCGATGGCGTTGGAGGCGATGATCTCGTTGGCCTTGACGTTGGCCTTCCAGCCGTCCTCCTCGTAACCGAGGTTCTTGCCGGCGGCGGCGGCCTGCGACATGAGGTCGACTTCCTTGGCGTATTTCTTGATGATCGGATTATCGAGATAGGCCGGATCCTGCGCGATCGTCTTCAGCACCGGCAGCACGTGACCGGGCGCGGCATGAAGCTGCGGGATATAGCCCTTGGGCTCGAACAGGAAGGCGGCGAACTTTTTGGTGACGTCCATGTCGCCGGCATCCTTGGGGATGAACACGGACGGGAAGTCGTTGAACGTCCAGGGCTTCACATCCTTGGAGATGGTCGGATAGACGACGCACGTGACTGAATCGGCGATATCGGGGTTCTGCGCCGTGACGTTGGCCAGCACGCGGCCGGCATAGATGCCGGTGGCGGTGGCGCCGGAGACGAAGGCCGTCAGGCTCTCGCCCCAGGAATAATTGGTGGCGCCAGGCGGGCAGAATTCGCGCATCGACTTGTAGAATTCGAGCGCCTTGTAGGTCGGCTCCGTGTCGAGCGCGATGTCGAGATCCTTGCTGAATATCTGTCCGCCGGCGCGGTGAATGAAGCCGATGAAGATCAGCGAGGTCATCGAGTTCAGGCCGTAGGGCAATGGCGCGCCGTAGATGCCGCCGCCCTGCATCTTCTGCGCGGCGGCGCGAAGCTCTTCCCAGGTCTCCGGCGCCTTGTCGATGCCGGCCTTCTGCATAAGATCCTTGCGCAGCCACAGCATGTCGGCGGCCGTGTTGCCGATCGGCGTGCCGCAATAGTGGCCGTCGGCGGTCTTGTAGACGTCGTTGGCCCCGGGGAAATACTTGTCCTCGCCGATCGCCTTGATGACGTCGTCCATCGGCTCGACCAGACCCTGGCCGTAATAGTTCTGCGCCGCGAAGGACGGCAGGTGAGTGAGGATGTTGGGAACCTGTTTGGCGGCGAAGGCGGCGGCCAATTGAGCGGCGTAGCCCTCGTCGGAGGTCGGCTCGAAGAGGACCTTGACGCCCGGATTCGCGGCTTCGAACGTGGCGATCTGAGCCTGGTACATGGCGAGCGGGTCGGGCGAGGCCGGCGGCGACCACCAGCGCAGCGTCACATCCCCGGCCGCCGCCGCGCGGCGCGTCAAGCCGGGCGCAAGGCCGGCCAGGCCGACGGCGGCGATGCCTTGCATGACGGCGCGGCGCGACACGCCGGTCCCTGCGACATCGATCAGCGATTTGGAAATCTTCGACATAGACACGCACTCCCCTGTTTTTGAATTGGCCAGCCAATAATTCGCTATGCGTACATGTGTTCGCATATTTGAACAGCAATTTTGAACGACTGACAAGGCGCGTCGCGGCGGCTTTTTTAAAAATCAGATGGATAAGCGCTTACGTGCTTGTTTCGGTTGAAATTTTTGTGCGTTGGAAATTTTCAGCATGTGAATTTTTTCGCACATTTGTACGATTGTGATGACAAGGAATCGTTGATCCTGTAACCAGGGAGGCAAGCCAGCAACCAAGGAACGCCCCATGCCTGTCGTCCAAGACCCCCTGCTCCTGCGCGAAGCCTTCTATGCCGACGGGCAGTGGCACAAAGGTCGGGGCGAGGTGATCGAGGTCACCAATCCTGCCACCGGCGCGGTGATCGGCACGGTGCCGAAGGCAACGCTCGAGGACACGCGCGCTGCGATCGAGG
>JAFKFE010000920.1 GCA_017308345.1 Alphaproteobacteria bacterium
GGGTTGGAGTCGGCGGAGCCCTTGGCGCGCTCGATCGCGCCGACCTGATGGATCTTCGGCACGGTGACGTCGACGCGGGCATAGCTGGCGGTCAGCGAGCGATCACCATCGAACACCTGGCGCGGATCCTTGGTCGCCTGTTGGCGGGTTGTGGCGACGAAGATCCCGTGACTGGCGGCGATATCGGAGGCGGGCGCCGCAACCGCCTTGCGGTTGAGAAGGTCATGCGCGCCCTGGCTGGCGCAGCCACTGACGGCGAGCGCAATCGCAAAGCCAAGCACGATCCTAACACGCACGATCACCTGGGGTCCCCCAAGGGTGGCAAACCTCTCAGCTATTCCGATAAGGCCAGAGGGCTGCCGGGTCCAGTTCAAAGTCAACGCTGCGCGGAAAACCGCGCGGATACAGTTACTGCGTCGCCAGTTGGCCGATGCGGTCGGTGACGTCGCGATCACTGGCGAAACCATCGTCCTCGCGCAGACGCTGGCCGATCATCTTAACCAGCTCAGGGTTGTCGGCGAACTTGGTGTGATTGAAGCTGTCGCTGCCCTTGACCTTGGAAAGGTCGACCACCGTGACGCCATAGGAGGCGAGGTCGGCGGCATCCCTGTAGTCACCGACGCGCGGCCGCGAGCCGGCGATCAGTCCGGAGAGCCTCAGCGCCCGGTCGTCATCCGACAGGAGCAGGATGAAGGGCTTGTCCGGCTTGCCGTAGCGGCGCATCTGGCTCTTGAATACGTCGACGTCGATGTCGGGCGAGGCGAGCACCACGTCGCCGAGCTTGCCGCTCAGATCGCGGTCGCCGGTGATGGCGAGCTGGCGCAGCGTCTCCATCGTCACCCAGGTTCCCATCGAATGGGCCACGATGTCGATGCGCCGGGCGCCGGTCTGCGCCAGCATCCTCAGCGTCACTTCCAACTGGTCGCGGGCGGCCGCGGCGCTTTCCTTGTCGTAGACATAGTCGGTGGTCTTGGCCCCCGAAGCCCAGGAGAACAGCACCGGCGTGCCTGGATAGCCGGAATCGTGGACGATCTGGGTGAGCCGGTAGACGGCATCGTCGAAGCCGGTGTTGTAGCCGTGGACGAAGACCATAACGCGGCCGCCGCGGGCGGCGATGTCGGCATTGAGAGCGCTGGTGAATTTCGGCTGCGTGTCGTAGCCGACCACTTCGGAGGCCATGAAGTACTTGGCCGGGTCGTCCGATGTGCCGCGCGAACGGCGCTCGATCTGGCCGGCCTGGTGAACGGGCGGAACAGTGACGCTGACACGGGCATAATTCAACGTCGCCGAGCGTTCGCCGTCAAAAACCTTGTTCGGGTCGCTGGATGGCTTGCGGGTGGTGGCGATGAAGATCGAATGGTTGCCCGCGATCTCGGTCGCCTGGGTCGGCACGACGACGCTGCCCAGGATTTCCTGCGTCTGGTGACCCGCGCAGCCTGCCGTCAGCAGCGCAAGGGCAATGATCAAAATCGTCTTCAACCGCACGTCGATACTTCCGCTGGCACTTCCACTGCGGCCGTGATTGGCCGTCCACCTCCGCGAAAAACTCCCCCACAGGCCAAGTGCGGCTAAAGTAAGTCGTGTCCGGCGGAAATCGGCTTCGCGCCGGGCGACTGTCACCGGAGTGTTGCGCGAAAGCCAAAACGGCGGCAGGAAGGTTTTCCGTGCGGGCCATGGCTGTCCCGGCGCGTGTGTGGACGCGATCAAAAAAGAGGGACTTGTGGTGAACAGCTTTTCCGCCCGCGTTGCCGTGGCCGCCGAAGCGATCCGCGGAATCTTTCCGGAAACGCCGCTGCAGGAAAACGACTATCTGTCGAAGAAGACTGGCGCCCGCATCCTTCTGAAGCGCGAGGACCTGACGCCGGTGCGTTCCTACAAGATCAGGGGCGCCTTCAACTTCTTCCGCAAGGCGCTCGCCGCCGGCAACAATGCGGAGCTGTTCGTCTGCGCCTCGGCCGGCAACCATGCGCAGGGCTTTGCCTTCGTCTGCCGCCATTTCGGCAAGCGAGGCGTCGTGTTCATGCCGGTGACGACGCCGCAGCAGAAGATCGACAAGAC
>JAFKFE010000921.1 GCA_017308345.1 Alphaproteobacteria bacterium
TGAAGATGCAGAGCGCCGCATCGCCATGGCGGGCGTTGATGTGATCGATGCAGCGGTCGAGCCGCTCATGCAGATCGGCGCCGTAACGAAGTTCGCCCCGACGGCCGAGATGGACGTCGGTAACCTGGATGATCTTCATTCCGTGGACCCTCAATCAGATTTCGCGAAGTCGCCTATCGCCCTACAGCGCCGGCTCCGGCACCGAAGCCTTGAACACGTCGAGCCTGCCGCCTGTCTCCGATGAGAAGAAATGTAGGTCCGATTCGGCGAACTGCAGGCAGACCGTGCTGCCCGGCTCGGGGTGGACGGTCTCGGATGTCACGATGGAGAACGGCGCGCCGTCGAGATCGACATAGATGACGCGGCCGGCGCCCAGTTCCTCGATGAGGTCGACGGTCGCCGCGAGCGCGCCGGGCGTGCCCGGCGCCACCATGCGCACCGCCTCCGGCCGGATGCCGACCGCGACCTTCGCGCCGACGGGCAGGCCCGTGCGCGACACGTTGAGCTTGCGGCTGTAGCCGAGCAGCGACAGCCCGTCGAGCGTGACCGCGCCTTCGAGCATGTTCATGGCCGGCGCGCCGACGAAGGTCGCCACGAAGCGGCTTGACGGCCGGCTGTAGACTTCCGCCGGGGTGCCGACCTGCTCGACGCGGCCGCCATTCATCACCACCAGCCGGTCGGCCAGCGTCATCGCCTCGACCTGGTCATGTGTGACGAAGACGGAGGTGGCATTGAGCCGCCGGTGCAGCTTGCGGATCTCGGAGCGCATCTGCACGCGAAGCTTGGCGTCGAGATTGGAGAGCGGCTCGTCGAAGAGGAACACCTTGGGCTCGCGGATCATGGCGCGGCCCATGGCGACGCGCTGGCGTTGGCCGCCGGACAGCGCCATCGGCTTGCGGTCGAGCAGGTGTTCCAGCTCCAAAACCCGCGCCACCGCCTGGATGCGCTGGGCGCGTTCGGCCGACGGAACGCCGGCCACCTTCAGCGAATAGCCGATGTTCTGCGCCACGCTCATATGCGGGTAGAGCGCATAGTTCTGGAACACCATGGCGCAGCCGCGCTCGCGCGGCTCGAGCTTGTTGACCACCGTGCCGTCGATGGCGATCGTCCCGTCGGAAATCTCTTCCAGTCCCGCGATCATCCTGAGCAGCGTGGACTTGCCGCAGCCCGACGGCCCGAGGATCACGACGAATTCGCCTGAACCGAAGTCGAGGTCGACGCCGTGCACGACCTGCGTCTTGGCGTAGTTCTTCTTGACGCCGCGAATGGTGATGGAGGCCATTTCCCGTCTCCTTATTTTTCGGTGGCGATCAGGCCGCGCACGAACCAGCGCTGCATCAGCACCACGACGATCAGCGGCGGCAGCATGACGATCAGCGTGCCCGCCATGGCGATATGCCACTCCGGCGCGCCGCCGACATTGGGGATGAGCTGCTTGAGTTCCGTCACCGCCGTGGCGTGGCTGGCATCGGTGGTGATCAACAGCGGCCACAGATACTGGTTCCAGGCCCACAGGAACATGATGGTGCCGAGCGCCGCCATGTTGTTGCGTGACAACGGCAGCAGGATATCGATGAAGAAGCGCAGCGAGCCGGCGCCGTCCATGCGCGCGGCTTCCGTCAGCTCGTCCGGAACCGTCAGGAAGAATTGGCGGTAGAGGAAGGTGCCGGTTGCGGTGGCGATCAGCGGCATGATCAGGCCGGTGTAGGAATTGAGCAACCCCAGGCTGAGCGAGACCTCGACGCCGGACGCTTTCTCGATCAGCCAGCTTATCCCGGTCACGTCGAGGATTGCCTGGTAGGGCGACAGCACGTTGGCCACGACCGCGTAGGTCGGCACGATGCGCACTTCGAGCGGCAGCATCAGCGTGACGAAGATCAGCCAGAAGATCAGCGTCCGGCCGGGATAGCGGAAATAGACGATCTAGAAGGCGGTGAGCGCCGAGATGATGACCTTGCCGGCGGCGACGCCGGCCGCCATGATGAAGGAGTTGAGCAGCTTCTGGCCGAGGTCGGCGGTCGTCCAGGCGGTCTTGATGTTGATCCAGAAGTCGCTGC
>JAFKFE010000922.1:0-654 GCA_017308345.1 Alphaproteobacteria bacterium
ACCGATATGAAAAGGATGATCATGGCCCTTGCGGGCCTCGCCCTGGGCGCGGGCAGCGCGCTCGCGGCGGAAGGCGGCAGGGAGCTGTTCCTGCGCATCGACACCAATGGCGACCGCAAGCTGGAATTCAGCGAGATCCAGGCGGCGCGCGCGCAGATGTTCGACCGCATGGACGCCAACCGCAACGGCCTGCTCGACGCCGACGAGGTGCGCGCGGCGGTGGAGCGGGTGAAATCCAGACGCGACTTCCAGGCCGCGCAGGTCGCCGGCTTCAAGGCGCAGGCCGGCCGCATGGACCGCAACGGCGACGGCAGGATTTCGCGCGACGAGTTCGCGGCCTTCATCCCGGACCGCCTGCTGCGCGCGGACGCGAATGGCGACGGCGCGCTTTCGATTTCCGAATTGCGGGCGCTGAAGCGCCCGTGATCCCACCCATGATCCCCAGCACACGACGAAGGAGAAAGACGATGAAACGGATAGCGACAGCTTTTTGCGGCCTGATGCTCGGCGTCTCGGCGCTGGCCTCGCCGGCCGGGGCCGTTCCGGTCGTGCCCGCCGCGGGCCAGGCATCACTGACCAGCCAGGCGACCCCCGTCTGGTACCGGCGCGGCTTCTACGTCGTCGGCGGCGCCTATTACTACAATGGTCACCGGG
>JAFKFE010000922.1:772-2828 GCA_017308345.1 Alphaproteobacteria bacterium
AATGGCTACTGGTTCCCGGCCGCCGCCTTCGCGGCCGGCGTGGCGGCCGCCACGGTCGCGCCACCCCCGCCCCCCGCGGCGCGCCTGGCGGCCGCCCATGTGCGCTGGTGCTACGACCGCTATCGCTCCTACCGGGCCTGGGACAACAGCTACCAGCCTTATGACGGCCCCCGCCGTCAGTGCTGGTCGCCCTATAATTGAAGCCAGGGCATGACTCCGAAAAGCGGGAACCGGCTTTCGGAAAAGATCAGGCTTCAACAAAGAGCCTGGTCGGGATGACGATTCAACGAAACGTCATCCCGATCTCATCGGCTTACCGGAAGGAGCCCCCTTCATGCGGAACCGCTCCATGCCCGCCGGCGCGGTCATACCCGTACTTGCCTACCCCGACGTGGAAGCGGCGGGCCGGTGGCTTTGCGAAGCCTTCGGATTCGAGTTGCGGCTGACGGTCGGCACTCACCGCGCCCAGCTCGGCTTCGGCGACGGGGCCGTCGTGGTCACCACCCTGAAGGGCGGCGGGCTTGCGACGCCGAGGGACGAGGCATTCTCGGTGATGGTGCGTGTCGAGGATGTCGACGCGCACCACCGCCGCGCGATGCGCCGCGGCGCCATCGCGCTGACCGCGCCGGCGAGCTATCCCTATGGCGAACGGCAATATTCCTGCCGCGACCTCGCCGGCCACGCCTGGACCTTCTCGCAAACGATCGCCGATGTCGCGCCCGAGGAATGGGGCGGCCGTACCATGGGCATCGTGGCCTCCTGATGCGCCAAAGCCGACACGTCTCGCGCCGAAAACGGATTTGGGCGACGCAACAAGCAGGCCCGTAAGCAAGCCTTACCGTCGCAAGGCTCTTCGTCGTCCCAGGACAGCTGCTCACGTCCGGGCGACGCTACGCAAAAGGCGGGTTGGGTGGTTCCGCCAAATCCCCGAGGGAGTGGAGTCGGCCGGAACCACCTGCCCGCCTTGTGTCCTTCCCAAGACGAGCCGATTATACGATGCCCTGTTGCGTTTTCCTTGACCTGGATCAAGCGCTGCCCGGCCCGGCGCTGGACGTGTCCCGGCCCGGCCCTATAATTTCGCGAGCGCTGATTTATCACCGGAGACAGACATATGAGCCTCGGCAGACACAAACTCGGCAGCCAGGGGCTGGAAGTCTCGGCCATCGGCCTCGGCTGCATGGGCATGAGCCAGGCCTACGGGCCCGCCGACGAGGCGGAATCGATCGCGACCCTGCACCGGGCGATCGAGCTCGGCTGCACCTTTCTCGACACGGCCGAGGTCTATGGGCCCTTCGTCAACGAGGAACTGCTCGGGCGCGCGCTGCAAGGCCGGCGCGACCAGGTGACCATCGCGACCAAGTTCGGCTTCCGCATCGCCGACGGCAGGCAGGCCGGGCTCGACAGCCGGCCGCAGCATATCCGCGAGGTGGTGGAGGCTTCGCTGAGGCGGCTCGCCACCGACCGCATCGATCTCCTCTACCAGCACCGGGTCGACCCCGCCGTGCCGATGGAGGATGTCGCGGGCACGGTCGGCGAGCTGGTGGCCGAGGGCAAGGTGCGCTTCTTCGGCCTCTCGGAAGCGGGCATCGCCAACATCCGCCGCGCGCATGCCGCGCATCCGGTCTCGGCGCTGCAGAGCGAGTATTCGCTGTGGGAGCGCAACCTCGAGCCGGAGATCATCCCGGCGCTGAAGGAGCTCGGCATCGGCCTGGTTCCGTTCGCGCCGCTCGGTCGCGGCTTCCTGGCCGGCGACGTCAAGCGCGCGGAAGACTATCCCGAGGGCGATTTCCGCCGCGGCGACCCGCGCTACCAGGGCGGAAATTTCGACCTGAACGCCGCGGCCGCCGCCACGGTGCGCGACATCGCCGCGGCAAAAGGCGCGAAGCCCGGCCAGATCGCCATCGCCTGGCTGCTTGCCAAGGGCCCGGAATTCGACATCGACATCGTGCCCATCCCCGGCACCAAGCGCCGGACCTATCTGGAGGAGAACGTGGCCGCCGCGGACATCACGCTCGACGCCACCGAGATGCTGGGGCTCGACATGGCGCTGACGCCC